>JAKQAH010000183.1 GCA_029568545.1 Candidatus Omnitrophota bacterium | reverse complement strand
GGATCAGACGCTTCGATAAATCCGAAATGCTCTATCAGAAGGTTTGAGGCGTCGCAATTCGTTCCGTTATAAAGCTGGGTAAAGAATCCCAGATCGGCATTCCATCCGTTTTTTAAGATATCTTCTTGGATCGCATGGCTTTGCTCATCCCAGGCTTGAGCGTAATCATCTTTGTTGAACATGAGTGCGATCTTGGCCGCGCGGTTCAGCGCAACCCAGCACAGAACTTTTGAGAAAGTGAAATGTTTGGGGCTGCTGCGAAATTCCCAGATGCTTTGGTCGGGGAGTTTCCAGTTATGTATGACGTGACGCGCTAACGTCCGGACGACGGTCCAGATGTCTTCAAGATTATGCGTTGTCGTGCGGTAAAGCCGCAGGTATTCATAGATCATATCCATCAGGATGCCGTAAATGTCATCCTGCTTTTGCAGATAGGCCGCATTGCCGACACGGACGGGTTTTGACTGCTGGTAGCCCTCCATCCATTTTAGCTCGCGCTCGTTGAGTTCTTTTTGGCCGTTGATGCCGTACATAATCTGGATTTTTTCGTCCTTGTAGGGAATAACGTTGAGTATAAATTGCATAAAATCTCTGGCGATGTTCACGTGCCCCAACTGATTGAGGACCCGCACGGCCATCGAGGCATCGCGCACCCAGCAAAAGCGGTAATCCCAATTGCGGACGCCGCCGATTGTTTCCGGAAGGCTCGTTGTCGCCGCCGCGAGAATAGCGCCGGTTTTCTGGTAGGATAATAACTTCAGGACCAAGGCGCTGCGCTGGATCAAACGGTCGTATTTGGCAACATGGGTTGTTCGTGATACCCAGGACATCCAATAGCTCCGTGTCAATTCCATTTCCAGCTCGATATCGTCCATCGTGATGGGAGATACTTTTTGATTGTAGCTGAGATTCAGGTATTCGTTCTTTTTGAGCGAGAAATATTCCGCATTCTTTATGGTCGCAAGCGGGATGCTCGAATACAAATAAATGGACTCGTAAGAGCCTTCGGAGGAATAGCTTTTTAAGTATTCCGTATTCTGCGTTGTAATCGTCGGAAACTCTCCAAAATTTATCTTAGGCTCATAAATGATGCGGATTCTCGGTTCGCCCTCGATGCGCCGCAAAAAGCGTATGATATCCGGAGGGGTATCATAGATGCCGTTGCGGTTGATGTAACGCGGCATGAAATCGACCAAAATAAAAGCCCATCCTTTGCCGCGGAAAACCGTCGAAAGGATGTTTGTCCGGGGCAGATATTTTTGTTCCGTGGTATAGTCCCCTTCGGCTTGGATCGCAAAACTCCCTCCTTTGCGCTCATCGAGGATCTTCGCAAAAACCGCGGAGGATTCGAAATTAGGAAGGCACAGCCAATCGATCGAACCCTCCCGGCTCACCAAGGCGGCGCTTTGACAGTTCCCGATAATGCCGTAATGATAATTATCCGTCATGATGCCTCTTCTTTCGTTTGATGAGTTGGGCGAGAAAATCCCTTAAAAGCGTCGGCGAAGATAAGCGGTATTTAGCGAACGTATCCTCGGGTCCGATCTTGATGGAGATGATTCGCGGGTCGTCGATCTTGAACATCGCTTCGTCGGTCTTGTCGTCCCCAACGCAAATGACGCGATCATAATCTTTCTTTTCCATGAAATGACGGACTGCGGTGCCTTTGCTGATCTGGTTGGAGCTCACTTCGACGATAAGCCTTCCCTGATTGACTACGACATTCTCATTGGCCAGGATCTCGAGCAGATTGCCGGACAGCTGCTGGGATTTCCACTTGCCGAACTCGGGGTCCGCTTTCCGGAAATGCCAAACAACGGAAGACATTTTTTCCTCGACAAATGTTCCCGGCGTCGTCGAAACGTACTGGGAAAATATTTTGATGACCTTATCTTTCCAGGAGAGGTCGATGTTCGGGTTGATGATATGCCATTCTCTGTCCGAAGGTTTGTGAATCGAGCATCCGTGTTCGGCGATCAGCGTGACATTCAAGGTTCGGAACCAATTTTCCAGATCAGCGCTCTTGCGCCCGCTGATGATGAACACGTCACAGGCGTTCAGTTCGGTCAAAGCGGAAAGGACTTTCATGATTTCTTTGGTTGGGGAAGCTTTATGCGGAAGATCTT
>JAKQAH010000180.1 GCA_029568545.1 Candidatus Omnitrophota bacterium | reverse complement strand
GACCCGACGTTCAAGAGCTCAAAAAAACTTTCCACGGCTTTCGTGAACTCGTCGTACGTCTGCATTTTGCGCTCCAGCGCATGGAACTGGGAGATCGCCACCGTTTTTAAAACGTTGACCAGCCCATGAAAATCCCTGTAAAATTCGCGTTCGCTCTTGATGCTCGCGATCGAAGGCATCGTTCCCTCATCATAATGGATTCAAATAAAACAAACACCAAGAACCAAGAAACAAACAAAAGGCAATAACCAAAAATCAAATTCCAAACATTATTCTGATATTCTCTTTTTGGAACTTTGGATTCTGAATTTTGGTCATTGTTTGTTTCTTGTTCCTTGCATCTTGTTTCTTCATCAGCATTCCTTATTCCACGATCGTCTCAAAGAATTCCAAAAGCGCGCTCCCAAGCTCCTCCTCGTTGCCGCCGGTCAAGGAATGCGTCTCGGTCATCGCCTCGATCAATCCGGGGCGCCTGTCTTTGATGAACGGGAGGACCTCATTCTTGAACTTTTTAATACTCTCGCCGGAGAGCGCATCCAGCATTCCGAGATTCAAAGCAAACAGATAGATGACCTGCCCTTCGAGCGGGACCGGCTTATGCTTGTCCTGGCTGACCAGTTGGGTGATAATCTCGCCCCGTTTTAACCGGGCTTGGGCCGCTTCGGACAGGCCCGTCGCCCGCAAGCGCGTCATCTGGAGCAATTCCTGGTACTGCAAATATTCCAGGCGGACATCCTTGCTGGATTTGCGCATCGCCTCCCATTGCGCTTTATTGCCGATACGGGAAACCGAAAGCCCGAAATCGATCGCCGGCTTAATGCCTTTGTAAAACAGGTCGGAGTTAAAATAGATCTGCCCGTCGGTCATAGAAATAATATTGTTGGGAATATAGCTCGTCAGATCGCCTTGCAGCGTTTCGATGATCGGAAAGAACGTCATCGACCCGCCTTTGAGCTCAGGCTTCAGATAAGCCGCGCGCTCCATCAGCTGAGAGTGAACGTAAAAAATATCACCGGGATATGCCTCGCGGCCGGGCGCGCGCTCCAACAGAAGCGAGATCTGGCGGTACGTCCAGGCGTGCTTGGTCAGGTCATCGAATATGACCAGCACATCCTTGCCGCGATACATGAAATACTCTCCCAGCATGCAGGCCGTATACGGCCCCAAATACTGCTGGCCAACGGACGTCGAGCTGGTCGAATCAACGACGATCGTGTAGGGCAAAGCGTCTTTTTCGCGCAGGATGTCGATAACGGTCGATAAGCTGGAGTAGGGTTTCCCGACGCTAGAATAAATGCATATGGTCCCGTTGCCTTTTTGGTTGAGGATCGCGTCGATCGCGACGGTTGTTTTTCCCGTCAATCGGTCGCCGATCAGAAGCTGGCGCTGCCCCTTCGCGATGGGGATGACCACGTCCAAGGCAAAGGTCCCCGTCGGCATGGTCTGGTTGACCGGAATGCGGTCCATGACCCCGGGAGCATCGGAAAAAACAAACGCGCGCTCGCTGGAAGGGATCGGCCCTAATCCGTCGACGGGTTCGCACAAGCTGTTGACGATGCGCCCCAAAAACCCCTCTCCGACGGGCAAGTTCAAAAGTTGCCCGCGGTTATACACCTCGTCGCCGATGCGCAAATCGGCCCGCAGCCCCAATACAAGGACTTGGGCGAGATCCTTCTTAAAGCCCATGACCAGGCCGAGATGACCGCCGGCAAATTCCACGATCTGCCCGTTAATGCAGGACGATAGCCCGCTGACCGTGATCAGGAATTCTCGGATCGACTGAACACGGCCGACTTCGCGGACATCATATTCGGCGACAGATTTCATATCCATTTTTTCTTTTGCGCGATCCATGGTCTTTTTTAAGCCTGCATGGCCTTCAGGATTTTATATTTTAAGCTTGCGTCGATGACAACGCTGCCGATCGTGATCATAAAGCCCGCGATCAGCGCCGGATCGATCTCCGCCTTCAAAACAACCCCGGGCCCGATTTTCTTCTTCAGTATTTCCTTAAGATCACTTTGCTGCTTTTCGGTCAGCGCAAACGCTGACACGATCTTGGCTTCCTTCACGTTCTCGGGAACTTTCAAATGCTTGAGGTTCAACTCTCCCTTTTCGGATTCATTGACCCATTTCTCATGAATATCTTTGAGAAAATCCTCCGGGACCGCTTGCTGGATCAGCGTGAAGACTTTTTCCTTCGCCCGCTCGTCGATCTTCTGGTCCAGTTCCTTGCGCAAGAACTCCGCATTGCGCTCGGCCTTTTCCGTGATCTCCAGGCCCTTGCGGTTGGCTTCTTTGAGGATATTTTCGCGCAATTCTTGGGCCTCTTTAAGGATTTTTTCCTTCGCTTCCTGCGCCGCTTGCGTTTCCCTCGCGACCAGCCCCTTGACCTCTTTCTGGGCTTTCTGGATCAGCTGGTTCGCCTCCTCTTCCTTGGAAACATAATCCTTGCTCATGGCCTCCAGGTGCCCCGTTGCTTTCGTAATGTTGCGGGTCAAAACAGAGCGCAGAAAATATAATAGGCCCAGGAAGAACAGGATTTGAAGGACGATCAGATAGATCCAAAGCATCGGGATTCCTTTCGTATAAAATGACCAATGTCAAATAACCAATGACAAAATGAATAACAAATTCCTAATGCCAAATCCTCTATATTTGGTTATTAAAGATTCATTGGGCATTTTTCATTTGTCATTTGACATTATCCACCAAAAAGCTGAAAAACGACCACCATCGCGATAAACGAACAGGCCTCGGCAAACACCAGGGCGATGATCATCGCGGTAAAGATTTTTGACGCTGCCGACGGGTTCCGCCCCAGGGAATTAATGCTCGCGTAGGCGCTGGCGGCAAAGACGGCGCACGGGCCTAAAATGCAAACCATAAATATCAGCGTGAGCGCTAAATTGCGGTCCATGGTTACTCTTCCTCGACAACGGCCAAAAGATGGTTTTGATCCACTTTGGCAATCCCGCGCGCGATCGGGAATTCCTTGCCGTCCACATCGATGCTGCCGCGCAAAAGCCGGCTCATCATGCGCTTGTGATAGCTCATGACCTCAAAAACGCCCGTATCCCCCGGCAGGATCACGCTCTCGGCCTGCCCTTTAAACATAATCTTAATAGTACTCATAATAGTGACATTTAGCATCTTGCAGGTATTATAGCTGTATTCACGTCAATGTTCTAGGGGTATCAAGAAAATTATTCGATTGGCACCAACAGAGGATCAACAGCCGGGCAATGCGTTACTGTTTTGGCTTTTCTTCTTCAGAACCGCCTTCGCGGCCCGGAAAAGCCTCATTGCGGGCGCTGGCAATGAGATCTTTGGTCGCGTGGGCCTGGGCGTGCCAAGTAAAGAAGAACACGCCGGCCAACATGCCGATGAAGAGCATGATAATGAAGATGATCATCCAGCTGGTGCTTTCGGTAGGGGATTCTGTCTTGAGCTGTGATTCCTCAAGAACATCGGGCTTGGGCAAGGAACTGGCAACCGCGAGCTGCTTTTCAAGACGGTCAATATCCTCCTTGATCTGGTTGACGATCAGAAGGTTATTGCGATAAATGCCGATGTGGCTTTTGCGGCTGACGGTGGTATCGTTTTGGGTGATCGCAACCGTATCCAGCGTCCTGTAGATCGTATCGCCTAAAAGTCTGGCGGATTCATAGAACGGGCTTCCCTCCAGGCGCGAAATAACCGACTGCGCCTGGGCCCGCAAAGAATCCAGGCGCCCCTGCGGAATGATCCAAACGTCCCGCAGCTCAATATTGAACGTTTTGGTTTCCGAGGGCTTCAGCAAAACATCGTTTTTATAAACGTAATAGAGCGACTGTTCGGCATCAAAGTCGACATCGAGCCCGGCCGCATCGACGATCGCTTCCGGCGTGACTTCCTGGGGCAAGTAGGTCTTGATCGTAACCGCCTGCTCCTTGTCGCTGGACGGATTGACCGCGACGATCCCCATTTCAATGTTCTCCCGCGCCGGCGCTTGCGCCTGCTGTGCATGAGCGGTACCCGCAAAAAATCCGGCGGCTGCCAGACTTAACAACCCGGCGAGAAAAAAAGAACGGACCGTCTTGAGGGGATTAATAGAAGAAGCTATGAACCACCGGCTCATCCTGACCTCCTAATTTTTGTTCGATTACCCTTTGCATAACCTCGGTCGCGCCCTGGACCTTATCGGTTGTTGTACGAATACCGCCGATCGTCGGAGATTGCTCCAGGCCCATCTCAAAGAGCGTGCTGAAATCATAGCCTTCATCACCCGCGAACTGGGTGAACTGGGTGCGAATATCGTCGACGGCGCGCACGATCGGATCGGTGATGCCTTCTTCCGCGATCTTGCGCGGCAGGCGGTTGATCTTCAGCTTGATCGTTTCGAGCGCCATACTCACGTCGCCACCCGTCGCCAGCGTTCCTTTGACCGCATTGATCGCGTCCAAGGCATCCTGCGCGACATCTTTAACGCCGACGCCGGCGGACACAAGACCTTCCAAAGAAGTGAGCGACGTCGATTCAACAATGAATGTTCCGGACTCGAGGGTCGCCGTTGTCGGTTCTTTAACTGTTACCGTCACCGGTTTACCAGGCATATAAACATCCGGTTGGATGCTGTCGATCTCGTATTCAAACATGCCGCTAACATCTTTGACCGCACTCATTTTCGCTTCATCGACCACCGGTTCATTCTCAAAATCCACAATAGTAATAACAGGTTTCCAATCCTCTCTCCCTCTGAATTGTATGATGACTTTATCTCCGACCAGAACGGTACGCGGCATCAATAATTGCCCGCCGGCTGTTTCGACATAGACGGCACCGGACTCGATGCTGCCGGTGGATGCTTCCATAACAATGACCGTAAACGAGGTCCCCGGTTCGAACACCTTCGAATCAACTTCCTCAATCACATATTCGTATAGACCGGGCGTACCCGCCATTTCCGGCATCGGGGTTGCCTGTACAATCGGTTTATTCGAGAAATCAAGAATATCAATCAGCGGAGTTAGCCCCGTCGAATAACCGCGATAACGCAATTTGACCGGTTCGCCGGTGATGGCGGATTGCGGGAGCAAGAGCTTGGCGGATTGTCTTTTGGCAATACCTTGAAGATCAAGGGCCGCTGCCTCGCTCAACTCAGCCGCATCTTCCAAGATGGCCGCGGATGCCAAGCTGTCGGCAGCAGCTTCCTCTAAACTTATAATAGAGTCAGCCACGGACTCCGTAAATGCATCGAGGGCCTCGTCGATAGCTCCTGTTTGGGCATCCATCTTTTCCTGAATAGCCTCAAGCTGAGCGTCCATTTCCACGCGGACAGCCGCAATAACGTTGTCAGACA
>JAKQAH010000164.1 GCA_029568545.1 Candidatus Omnitrophota bacterium | reverse complement strand
TTTTCGCTTCGGGATAACGCTCCAGAAGCCCGTCCTGTTGCCGCTGCTGAATGTCCGACGGCAGCAAGAACGATGTGTTCTTAAAAACAAGCCAAAGGACCAGGGAGTCCTCGTTGGTCGATCCCGTGAGCCCCGAAGGATGCAGGACGACCAAGCGGGTTTCCTTATTTCCCAGGAAGATCTCATCCCCTTCCCTGAGGGCAACCGCAGGAATCCGGCGCTTCTCGATCTCGCTCAAAAGATCAGCGTAACTTTTGTCATCGGGCGTAGAATCCCCATTCGTGTAGAATTTCGCAACCGGATATTTTTTGACCACGGAAAGAAAACCGCCGAAATGATTTTTATGCGGGTGCGTCAGAATGGCCGCGGCAAGATTCTTTATATTGCGGGAGGCAAGATACTGATTCAGCTGGGCGGCATATTTTTGCTCGCCGGCGTCAATAAGAACGGCCCGCCGGTCCGGCAGTTCGATGAGGATCGCATCCCCGTAACCGACATCAATGAAATGAACGCTGAGCGCGGGATCTTCCTGGGCAAAAGAAAAAGCAGCGAACACCGCCCAAAGGATCCCGCCGGTCAAGAACCGCAGAACGCCGCGCCATAAATCCCTTGGAAAGAAATTAAGCATCGATAAAAACAGGACCTCCTGGAGGCCGCCCTCAGATCCGTTCCGAGATTTGGTATTGAATGCCGCCGGCCACTTCCGGTTTAGGAAGCATCATCTTTCTCGCCGAGATCGTCACTTTGATCTTCTGCTTTTCCGTCTTCTCGATCTTCATCGCGACATCGTTGCCGTTAACGTTCGCCTTGATGACGCCGCTGGCGCGGTCTTCGCTCTTCAAGGCCCCGATCTCTTTCAGCAAGCCTACACTGGCGTCGTAAAGCCGGTCATAGCCGATGCCGTACTCCGCCACAGAGGAATCTTTGCCGACAAGAACTCCGACGACCCCCGCGGGCAAGAATGCCGCCCCTAAAAGAGTGGCCGCACCGTAAATCTTGGCTCCCTGGATCGCCGTCGGACCCATCGCCTGGACCATGATCAGAGCCGCCATTTGCTGCGGGCTCTGAATATTCTTAAAAACTTTATCCTTAAGGGCAAGCTCATAGGCCAGAATAACGGGCTTCTCCCCCTGACTGTAATCCTTTAAAATCACTCTCTCGACATTCAGCCGCAGTTCGTCGATCTGCATGGGCATTGTTTTGCTTTTTCCGTCAGTTTTTGCATCTTCTTTTTTCTGCGCTTCTTCCCCCGGAGCTTGAGCGATTTTTAGCGCATCCACGTTCAAGTTGCCGTCCTTATCCTTGATGAGAACAACTTCCTTCAGGTCAAAGATGATGAGCGGAAGATGCAGCTTCCCTTTGAGCAAAGCGCCAAGATCAAAATCAACCCGGATCTCCGGCATATCCACCAAGGTTCCGGCCGGAAAGCCTTGGGGATTGCCGACAACCATCCCCTTGATATGCACTTTTTGCGTCATAGCCCTGAAGGCAAACGATTTGATCTTAATGGGCGCCCCGAGAATGCCCGATCCTACCGTTGTGATCGTTGTCTTAATCAAAACGTCCTTGAGAATAACAAGACCAACCAGGATAACTACGACAGCGATCAAAATCTTCTGATATTTCTTCATCTTCTGCTCCTTTCGCCCGGCGATGAGACGCTCATGCCGTTTTACGTTCAATGGAATGCCGCTGCCCCGATCAAGCCCGCGCCGATGATGATCAGGGCCGGATCAACCTTTGTGAAAAAGAAAAGGATAAAAGCCACGACGATGATTGCCGCGCTTTGGATGTTTGAAACCTGGCTCAGGGTGACGGTCTGAAAAGCCACCGCGATGATCATGGCAAAAATAACAAGCTGGATGGTCTCAAACGCGCTCTTGATCCTCGGAGTTTCTTTGTACTTGGCGTAAAAATAGGTCGCGATCAGGATCAGGATGACCGGCGACAACAGATTGCCGATATTGGCCATGACCGCGCCGGGAATCCCGGCGATTTTATAGCCCGTATACGTCGCAAATTTTATAGAGATCGCGCCGGGAAAGATCTTCACAACGCCGAGAACTTCGAGAAATTCTTCCTTGGTCAGCCAATGATACCGATCCACCACTTCTTTTTGGATGAGCGGAAGAAATGAATACGCCCCGCCGACAGCGAACAGGCCGATTTTCATGAACGAGAAGAATATCTGCCATAAAACCATACCGACTCCTATTTTTTCTGTGCTTTTTCGATCTTGGCCCACTGGTCGCGCAGGGAGACGGCGCGGTTGAAGATCAGATGCTGCGGCGCAGAATCCGTATCCGCGCAAAAATAGCCGAGACGCTCGAATTGATACCGTTTATCAGAGGTCGCATCGGCCAAGAATGGTTCCATCTTACAGGATTTTAAGACTTCCATGGAATGGGGATTCAGGTGGCGCGTGAAATTCTCTTCTTCGCCGGCCAGAGGATTTTCAACGGTGAAAAGACGGTCGTAGAGCCGGACCTCCGCATCAATCGCGTGTTCGGCCGAGACCCAATGCAGGGTTGCTTTGACCTTCCGTCCGTCGGGCGGCGTATTGCCGCCGTGGGTCGCCGGATCGTACGTACAGCGCAATTCGACAACTTCCCCTTGGCCGTTCTTGATCACATCCGCGCACCGGATGAAATAAGCGTAGCGCAGGCGCACTTCGCGGCCGGGCGCTAAGCGGAAGAATTCCTTGGGGGGATGCTCCATGAAATCATCCTGCTCGATATAAAGCGTTCTTGAGAACGGGACCTTGCGCGTGCCCGCCTGCGGATCTTCCGGATTGTTGATGCAATCCAATTCCTCGGTTTGGCCGTCAGGATAATTTTCAATAACGACCTTCAGCGGCCGCAGAACAGCCATGACGCGCTGGGCGCGCCGGTTCAGGTCTTCCCGCAGACAATGCTCCAACAGCGCCATATCGACGGTCCCTTCGACTTTTGCGATCCCGATCTTGTCGCAAAAATAACGGATCGCTTCAGGCGTATATCCTCGCCGGCGCAGTCCGGAAATGGTCGGCAAACGGGGGTCATCCCATCCGCTGACATGCCCGTCCTCGACGAGCTGAAGAAGCTTGCGCTTGCTCATGATAGTATAGCTGAGATTCAGCCGTGCGAACTCGATCTGTTGCGGATGACACGGAACGTCCAACTGGTCAAGGATCCAATCGTACAGCGGCCGGTGATTCGCGAACTCAAGCGTGCATAAAGAATGCGTGATCCCCTCGATGGAATCCGAAAGGCAATGCGCAAAATCATACATCGGATAAATGCACCATGTGTTCCCCGTGCGATGATGCTCGGCGCGCTTGATGATCCGGTAAAGCGCCGGATCCCGCATGACAATATGCCCTGAGGACATATCGATCTTCGCGCGCAAGACGCATTTTCCCTCTTCAAACTCGCCGTTCTTCATGCGCTCGAACAAGTTTAGATTTTCGTCAACAGAACGGCTTCGGTAAGGGCTTTCTTTACCCGGCTCCGTCAACGTTCCGCGATACTTCCGGATCTCCTCAGGAGACAAACTGTCGACATAA
>JAKQAH010000134.1 GCA_029568545.1 Candidatus Omnitrophota bacterium | reverse complement strand
CGCCTTTCCCGGATTCGCTTTTTCCATCTCCAAAAGAAAGCTCCCATTCCCCGATCGGGTAAGAGCCTTCCTGCACCTTGATTGTGAAGATATACTCGAAGATGTTTGTTTTGGAAACACTTTTCGTTAATCCGACGCTGGTTTTTTTGGCCGTAGCCATCACATCGAGCTCCAGGGGATCAGGCGGGAGAAAGCTTTCTGTTTCTTTAAAGACCGCGCTCACAGCGATCTTGTATTTCTCCTCCTTCGTATACATATGACTAAAGACCGTCGTCTTCGAATCGCCTTTATCTTTTTGACCGTCTCCCCACTCAACGACACAAGCCGCCGGAACATCCTTTCCTTTTGCTGTTTTGACGTTCACCTTGAACGAAATCTCCTCGTTCACATAAGCCTTGCTGAGCTTCGCGCTCAACTTGATCAATGTTTTTTCTGGCAACGGCAACACCTCGGCAGACTCCGACTGGATTGTTTTCGTTGCTTCTGTCTCGAGCGGAATGATCTTTTCGTCTTTTATCTCTTCTTCCGTCTTAGAAACGACCTTTTCCCCTTCCATAACAGATTCCTTGGGGAGAATGCCCAACGTCTTAACCTTGACGCTCCCTTTCTCCGTCAAGACTGTACCGCTTTTGTTTTTAGCAACAATATCAACGGAATAACTGGCGCCGGGCTTGAGACCGGAAAAAACGTGCGTATTCCTGCCGATATCGTTAACTTCGGCCGCCGCCATCGAAGAGGACGTCAGAACATATTTGCCAAAATCAGAATTGCTATGAGGAAAACTCTTCCATATCAGCGTAAAAGAATTTTCGCGGATATCGGAGGACTGCAAGCTCCAGGCCGCTCCGCCGAACATAGCAAAATTACCAAGCCCTTTTTCCGTCACGTTCCC
This sequence comes from Candidatus Omnitrophota bacterium, assembly GCA_029568545.1. Classification (GTDB taxonomy): domain Bacteria; phylum Omnitrophota; class Gorgyraeia; order Zapsychrales; family Zapsychraceae; genus 2-02-FULL-52-10. The sequence goes on along the minus strand of JAKQAH010000134.1, from coordinate 13,983 downwards.
GGCCTTGTCCTTGGCCATAAGCGTGATCGCGACATTGCCGATATTCTGGCGCAGGCTTGTATCGCTGATCGCCGTCTGATAACCGGCGGCCTGAGTCCCGGTAAAGAGCGAGGAGTTAAAGGTATACCAGGCCGTGTTTTTCACCTGGCCGCTGAGGTATTTATATTCCAGCGAAACCGTGGCAACTTCCTCATTCGCCTTGAATGAAATACCGATCTTGTCGCTCGCCATCTGCGTGAGGACAGCGTTCGTTATGACAGGACCCGTCGTATCCGGCGGAGGCGCCAGCGTGAAATCATGCTGGGCAGTTTCGGCGATGTTGTTCGCGGCATCCTTCGCTTTCAATCGGATCTTGTACGTTCCGGGATTCTGCGCAAGGCTCGAATCGCTGATGGCCGTCTGATATCCGGAAGCAACATTGCCGGTAAACAACGACGAATTGTAGGTATACCACGGAGTATTTTTAATTTGTCCGTTGGGGAATTTATACTCCAGGGAAACCGTCGAAACGTTCTCATTCGATTTAAAAACGACCCCGATCTTATCCGCGCTGATCTTCGAAAACGTCACATCGGATAATACCGGCCCCGCCGTATCCGGCGGAGGCGTGACATTCTCGAACAACGTGAGGTAAACGTCCGCTTGGCTTTCGGGCGCAAGCGAGACTGTTTCCGATGCCGGGTTAGCCGTCATTCCGGTGGGCGGCGTGGCCGTAACCACAAAATTTTGCGCCCCTGTCGTATCAAGGTTAAACGTCAAGACCGATTTGCCTTGAGCGTTTGTCCGCACAACTGCATAATTCGTCGATCCTTTTTTAACGCTCACCTGCGCGTTGACCACCGCACCGCCGTCTTGCTTTCTGACATAGGCATTAACAACGGTCGCCATCTTGGTGAGCACAGCATCTTCGATCGTATAGGTCTTGGCCGCCCCGCACGGCGAAACCTTCAGAGTCGCCTGGCCGTTAATGTACCCCGCCTTGCTGACGGCGATGGTTTGATTGCTCGTCGGGAAGAATCCGCTGAAAATATAATAGCCGTTCGCGTTGGTCGTGACCGTGCGCCCGGACATTGTTGCCGTCGCTCCGCTGACCGGCTGGCCCTGCCTGTCATAAACAAAAGCTCCCGGCATCGGTCTTTGGCCAAGTTGGACATAAACCGTTCCGTAATCCACGGTTTGTCCGGTGGGCGTAAACGAAGCCTGGCCGTCCAGATAACATTCCTGATTTCTGACCTTCATCGTATAAGCCGTATTTCTGTCCACATTAACGGGAGACGTCACCCCATTGCCTCCGGTTGTAACAACCATTAAAGGTTCCGTTGCCCCCGACTTCCAGACTTCGATCGGAACATTAGAGACCGTGGCCATGGGCGTTTGCGCACAGACTTTCACCGTCGGCGCCGGCGGCGCCGGATTCGTCGTCACTTCTCCCACATATCCTACGCGGTTCATCGGATTTTTCGTAGGATTATCATCCTGAAATGTCCAAGACACGATATTGTAGTAATATTTTGTTCCCGGCTCGAGGTCCGTCACGCGGATCGCGTGGGTCCATTCCAAACGGCGCTCGCCGCCCTGCGTCACCCACCCCTGCGTCACCGTGCCGTCGGCCTTCTGCACCGCGGCGATATAATTCGCCGAGAGGTCCGGCGATGGAGAAATGAGAACTTCCGTTGATGCTTTGTCGTTTGTCTGCCATCCAAAGTCAATGGCGTATTTGCCGAGGACCGTCACGGGCATCGCCGTCATGCCGCTCATCGTCGTCGAATTGCACGTCAGGCTGTTCTCCCGCGGTTCGCAGTTGCTTTTGGTCGTGGCCGAAATCGTTCCGCCCGGGAATGTCTCCCCAGCAGCATTGGCACAGGTCATTTCAAATCGGTAACTCTTGCTCTTTTGCAGATCGGTCACAATGATATTATGCGCCAGCTTATAAGCGTTCTCCGCGGTCGTCTTGACCAAGGTATTCCCCTCGTAAGTCTTCACCGTTGCCTTGACCGGCATGAGCGGGCTGGCAAAATTCACCGACGCAGAAACGCATCCGGGATTGACGCGAAGCCCCTGAACGACCGCGGTCGACGGAGATAACGGAATTTCCAATTTATAATCACTTTCGGTAAAATCGCGCTTGGCGGTCGCCAGCGTCACATATTTTTCATAAGGGTCAATATCGATCTCCCCGTAGACCGGGATCGATATCGTGGGGGTCAATCCCTGCTTCAATTTGAACCTGTAGGCCATGCTGTCGACCGTCACGACCAGCTTATCGTTCGTATCTATGAACGGCGTGACATCGCGGAAGGTCACGGTCTGCTCCTGGCCGGACGACGTGAACACGAGCGGATACGTCCCGCTGCCTTTGCCGCCGGGAATATACATCCGCAGCAGGGTCTGCAGCTCCACGCCTTCAATAGAGAAATAGGGATCCCCGATAGCGGCGAAACTCAAGCTCATGAGTTTCCCGGCCGCGCTGATGCACTGATCGGTCAGGAATTCGGCGGCGCCCGCTTCGTTAACACCCTTGAGGACCTGGATCGTCGCCAGTAACCGGTCCATATTGGCCGCCCCCATCTTCTCGCTCAAGCTGTTGAACAGCGATATCCCCAAGTCGTTCTTAAAGGCGTCGCGTTCTTGAGTCGTATCAAAGAAATCATTGAAGCTGACCTCGAGGAGCGTGCGGGTATCATGATAGGAATCCATCCCCGGCAGTTTCAGAGCGCCCTTGGTCGCCATATTGACACCTACATTATCGATAGCGCTGCAAATCAGCGTGACCTTTTGCGATACCGCATCGGGCAGCCCGGGAACGCTCCCTAAGATCTCGCAGATATCCCAAGGAAGCGTATACCACGGAAGGAAATCCGGGACGCCAGTCACACCGACGAACCCGATCTGGAATTCATTGGGCAGGTGCAAACCGAAGGCGCTCTCGAACGTATTATGATCAGCGCCGATGATCTCCGCTTTGACCTTAATAGAAATGTCTGAGCCGGCAGTCGCGCTCGCCGGATCATATTTAAAGGTTAATTTAATCGGGCATTTGACGCTGATCGTGCCGGTTGAAAAGCGAAAGCCAATTCGATAGCGCGTGAGTGTTTGTGCGCCAAGCGGCAAATACGGAGTCCAATATGTTTCGGGGATTTCGTTGCCGCCGTAACTCCATTCAACGGGAGGAAAAGTTTTATTGACGCTCATTTCGGCGGAAAAAGACATACGGGGAGTAAAAACAAGGGCACAAACTAAGATGGAAAGGAATAACCCTCGGACGGCTTTGATCATGGCTCTCTCCTTGATACAGAACTAATTGTCGGAAACAGGCTACATCATCCGGTCATATTTGGACCCCAACTGATAATTCTTAAGGATGATGGTCTGTTTCTTGAAATCGATCTGGAATACAATGGAATAAGTCGCCCCTGCCGTGCGCTTATTGAACGACATCATGGCCCAATTCCTTGTAATGGTCGGTTTCGTCCCAAGCCGAATGCTCGGTTTAAAATTGGCGGCTTTCAAAGCCCCGTGCAATTGCTCGGCGTTCTTTTCGTTCATGGCCCCCTTCACAACATAGGTCATGGAATTCAGGGTCAGATCGCCTTCACTCTCGGAAACCGACTTATTGTTCTGCTCGATGATCTTCGCTCCGCCGAATTGTTGTACCAAGACCGGGCGGATCGCCGCATCCAAATTCTTTAAGGCATCGCTGGCAGGGTTGATCTCGCGGAAGGAAGAAAATTTCAAATTCTCGATGAGGCCTCCGCTTGCGGCAGCTTTCTGCGTTTTTTGTGCAGCCTGCTGTGTCAGCCGCTCCAACCCTTCTTGAGATACATATTTGGTGGGCTCATCGCCCTCTTTTTTCTGGGAACAACCGATAGCATTAAGCGTTACGAAAAGAATGAGGAAGATGAGGAGGCGGGTTTTCATTCCGGCACACTTTCTTTATGGGGTTTTAAAATGATGCCTTAAATGAAATAAACGGATATGTTATTTCCCGTTTTTCAATTTCTCGGGATGATGCCGCACGACCTCTGCCTGGACCATATAAATGATGTCTTCCGCAATATTGGTCGCATGATCGCAGATGCGCTCCAGGAAACGGGAGACTAGCAAGAGCTGGACGGCCCTCGGGGCTGTGGATCCATCTTTGACCATGAATTCTTCAACAAGCTCTTTATGAATGATATTACGCAGGTGGTCCGCTTCCGAGTCGGAGGCCAATACCTTTTTGGCTAAGGCGATATCGCCGTTCACGAAAGCGTCGATCGACATTTTTACCATCGTTTGAGCAACAATCGCCAATTGGGGAATGTTCGTCAACGGCTTTAGCATGGGTTGGTCAACCACTTCCAGCGTGCGCTGCGCGATGTCAACCGCGATATCAACGATCCGCTCCAGTTCCGCATTGATCTTCATGCCAGTTGTGATAATCCGCAGGTCTTTGGCCATCGGTTGATAAAGAGCGATCATATCGATGCACTGCTCGTCGATATCCAATTCCAGTTTATCGACATTGATATCGTTATCGATTATGCTTTGGGCCATTCTTTTATCCCGGTCTTTGAGCGCCCGGATACATTGGCTAATGGCCTCCTCCGCAAAAATGCCCATCTTCAGAATCCCGTTATTCAGCTCTTTCAGTCCTTGATCAATGTGTCTTTCCATAGTATTACCTCCATATAAACCATACGAATAAATAAGCTGCGCTCAAAGTCACCAAAGTAAAGGGCAGCCCGATCTTTACAAAATCCATAAATTTGACATTATAGCCCTCTTTTTTCAAAAGCCCGCAGGCCACGATATTTGCAGACGCCCCGATCGGCGTGATATTGCCTCCGATGCTGGCGCCGATCAAAAGGCCGAACAGGAACATCGATGGACTAATCTGGAGCTTATCGGACATGGCCACCGCCACAGGCAGCATGGCCGCCAAAAACGGCACATTATCGATAAAGGCCGACAAGAACGCCGACAGAAAAACAATCAGGGTATACCCGATGAAAATATTCTCGCCAATCATGCCTGACAAGAATACTGCGATCTTCTCGATCCACCCGGTCGCCGTGACGCTCCCGACCAGGACAAAAACCCCCATGAGAAAGAATGTGGTCTCCCAATCCAGCTTCCTGATCCCCTGGACGATGGACGCCTTGTTGGCGAACTTCTCCCAGACCATCGCGAAGATCCCGAACGCCATGCACAAAATGCCCGCCGCATAGGAAAATCCCGCATCAAAGAACGAGGACAGCGCAAGAAGAACGATCAGGCTGACCAAAAGTGCCGTCGGGAACCACGACCGGATTTTCTCGATCGGCACAATCTGCGTCTTCTCTTTGTTTTTCCGGAAAATGTAGAACAGGACAAAGAACGACACAAGCGCCCCGACTTCCACGGCAAAGAAAATGCTCGGCTTCCCCTGATAGAAGAAGAAATCCATGAAGGTCATTTTAGCAAAACCGCCCAACAGCATGCTGGGCGGATCGCCGATCAACGTGGCCGCGCCTTGTAAGTTGCTTGAGATCGCGATCCCAATCATCATATTAACAGGATTAATATTCAATTTTCTGGCCAATGCCAGCGCGATCGGCGCGACGATCAGGACCGTTGCGACGTTCTCGACGAACGCAGAAATAAACCCCGTCATGATGCAGATGAACAATATGGCCCAGCGCGTATCGGGCGCTTTGTTGACGATGACTTCCGCCACGTATGCCGGCACGCGGCTCTCCATGAAAACATCCGCAAGAATCAGCGTTCCCACAAAAATACCCATCACGTTCCAATTGATCGACCAGAACGCCTCCTGCGGGCTGATGCATCGCAACCCGACGATCGCAAACGCCGCGATCAGAGAAACCACGGTCCTTTTCTTCGGCAAAACAATGAACAAGCCGTAGGCCAGGAGAAACGCCATAAGAACAATCGCCTGGGGTGTCATTCTTTTTTAACCGTACCTTCCCGTGATATAATCTTCCGTCCGCTTATCCCGCGGTTTCGTAAAAATATCTTCCGTCTCGCCGAACTCGATCATCTCGCTCAGCAACATAAACCCGGTGTCGTCGGAAACACGCGCGGCCTGCTGCATGTTGTGCGTCACGATGATGATCGTATATTTGCTTTTGAGCTCGCGCATCAGTTCCTCGACGCGCGCCGTCGCCTGAGGGTCCAAGGTCGAACAGGGCTCGTCCATCAAGAGGACGTCAGGCTTCACCGCAATAAGCCTCGCGATGCAAAGCCTCTGCTTTTGTTCGAGCGATAACCTCAAGGCCGATTCACGAAGCCGGTCTTTCAATTCGTCCCACAAAAGAACATCCTTGAGGCTGTCTTCGACGATCTCGTCCAATGCGCTTTTGCGAATGCGCCCCGCGTGAACCTTCTGGCCGAAAACAATATTCTCATAGATCGACAGCGGAAATGGATTGGGCCGCTGGAAAACCATTCCGACCTTCTTACGCAGGGCCACCAGGTCCGCCTCCGGACCCAGGATATTCTTTCCATCAATCAGGGCCTCACCGTCCATACGCACCCCTTCGATCAGATCGTTCATGCGGTTAAAGACCCTCAGCAGCGTGGACTTTCCGCAACCCGACGGTCCGATGATCGCCGTAATCCTGTTAGGCTCGATGCGCGCGTTGATGTTCTTTAGCGCGTGGAACGATCCGTACCACAGGTTCAGATTCTTTGTCTCGATCTTCGCCATTAACCGAATTTTCCTCTTATGTAGCCGTCCGTGCGTTGATCGGCCGGAGCCGTAAAAATGCGTTCCGTTGCGCTCAATTCGATCAGCTCGCCGCCGAGAAAGAATGCCGTCCTATTGCCGACGCGGGCTGCCTGCTTAACGTTGTTGGTAACCAGCACGATCGTGTATTTCTGCTTTAGGTTCACCATCGCGTCCTCGACCTTGGCCGTCGAAATCGGATCAAGCCCCGAACACGGTTCGTCGAACAGAATCACCTCGGGCTCGACAGCCAGAGTCCGGGCGATGCACAACCGCTGCTGCTGGCCTCCGGACAATTTGAACGCCGACGTGTCCATCCGATCCTTGACCTCTTCCCAAAGATACGCTTCCTTAAGCGATTTCTCGACGATTTCCTCAAGCGTCTTCTTATTCTTCGTCCCATGCATCCGCACCCCGTATGCCACATTATCAAAAATGGACAGCGGCAGCGGCAACGGCAGCGCGAAAACCATTCCGACCCTCTTGCGTAACAGCTCCGGATCGATCGTTTTGATCTCGTTCTGGTCAAGCTTCACAGAGCCGGACATTTTAAAATTTTGATTGAGATCGTTCAGGCGGTTGAGCATCCTCAAGAATGTCGTTTTGCCGCTGTTGGACGGCCCGATAACGCTTAAGATCTCATTCGCCCGCACGTCCATGCTGACGCGCTTGAGCGCATGGACCGCGCCAAACCAGATGTTCAAATCTTTGATATCGAACTTTACCATTTTTTCTTTTTCCGGAACTGATACCGGATCACGATCGCCACTAGATTCATGAAGAGGACCAGAGCTAACAGGACAAAAGCGGTCCCGTAACGTATTTTCTCGTCGACATTCGGGACTTGAGTGGAAATAACATACAGATGGTACGGCAAGGCCATCACTTGATCAAAAATAGAGTCCGGCAGCCGCGGCAAATAAAATGCCGCGACGGTAAATAAGATCGGCGCCGTTTCTCCCGCCGCGCGCCCCAGCCCTAAAATCGTTCCCGTCAAGATGCCGGGGATCGCATTCGGCAAAACAATATGCCGTATCGTCTGCCACTTGCTCGCGCCCAACGACAAGCTCACCTCGCGGAATGAAGACGGCACGCTTTCCAATGCCTCGCGGGAGGTCGTGACAATAACGGGAAGGATCATGATGCCAAGAGTAAGCGAGCCTGAAAGGATCGAAGCCCCGAATTTAAAGAAAACCACAAAAAGGGCCAGGCCGAAAAGCCCGTAAACGACCGATGGCACGCCGGCCAGGTTGACGATCGCCAATTTGATCAGGCGCGTCAGCAGATTGTCTTTGGAATATTCGCTCAGATAAATTGCCGCCAGAAGGCCGATCGGCAAAGCGAAAACGATCGCGCCTCCGACCAGATAAATCGTCCCGACGATCGCCGGAAAAATGCCGCCGGCCCGCATGCCCTTGCGCGGGATATCCGAAAGGAATTCCCAGTTAATGGCGGGCAGGCCTTTCTGAACGATAATGACGACGATCATCCCCACCGGGATGACGATCAAGAGCGTCGCCACCAGCAGGACGAAGAATGCGATCTTTTGCGTGCGATAAGGATTTCTCAAATCATTGCCTCTTATGTAAAAACAGGTCCGCGGTCACATTGATCGCAAAACTGATCACGAACAGGACGATCCCGATAGCAAATAAGGCAAAAAAATGCTCGCTGCCCACAACGGCCTCTCCCATTTCCGCGGCAATCGTCGCCGTCAGCGTCCGGACAGGCACCAGAAGACTTTTCGGCAGGACAGCCGCGTTGCCCGTGATCATCATAACGGCCATCGTTTCGCCGATCACGCGGCCAATCCCCAGCATGACCGCCGCCAGGATGCCGCTCGATGCCGCCGGAAGCATCACGCGCCAGATCGTCTGCCAATGCGTCGCGCCCAGCGCCAGCGCGCCTTCCTTGTAAGTCTTGGGAACAGAATAGAGCGCATCTTCGGCGATCGAAACGATCGTCGGCATCGCCATGAACGCCAGCATGATCGACCCAGACAGAGCCGTCAATCCCGTCGGCAAGTGAAAAACGTTCTTCACCAGCGGAACGAGCGTGACCATGCCGATGAATCCTAAAACAACGCTGGGGATCGCGGCCAGCAGTTCAATGCCCGCTTTAAGGACCTCTTTGATTTTGAGCGGAGCGATCTCGGCGATATAAACGGCGCAGCCGACGCCGATCGGAACGGAAATGATCGCGGCGCCGACCGTCACGAGCAACGAGCCCAGGATGAGCGGAAGGATCCCGAGCTGGGCCGGTTCCGAGATCGGATACCAGCTTTCGCCGAACAAAAATTTAAAAGGGCTTACCGTTTTAAAAACAGCAAGCCCTTCTTTGAGCAAGAACAGGAAGATCAGGACAACGAAGAAAATGGCCGCGAGGCCGCAAAGCAGGATCAGCTTCTCAATGATGAACTCTTTGAACTTGCGCATGAACGTTATTGGTTAACAGGCACGAAATCGGTCTCCCGGACGATCTGCTGACCTTCAGGAGAAAGCGCGAAATCGATGAACTTCTTGACCAGCCCTTCCGGGGCACCATTTGTGTACACAAATAACGGACGGGAAATGGGATACTTCCCGCTAATGACATTCTCGATGGTCGGCGCTTCATAGGCCGATTGCCCGTCTTGGGCGACCGCCAACGGTTTTTGTTTATCGGAAATATACCCCATCCCGTAATATCCGATCGTGGCCGTGTTGCCCGCGACCTCGTCCGCAATCGCCTGCGAAGAGGAAAGCATCAGGGCCGTCGGAGCGAATTCTTCCGTTCCCGCCGCGTTTCCTCGACGCAGAACATGTTCCTTGAAATACACATGCGTTCCCGAATTGACCTCGCGGGAAAGGATGACGATCGTCTCGTCGCCCCCTCCGATCTCTTTCCAGTTGGTTATTTTGCCGGTGAAGATGTCCGCCAGCTGCTCCATCGTGAGCTGGCTGACAGGATTTGCCGTATTGACCACGACAACGAGGCCGTCTAATGCGACCGTGATTTCATTGGGCTGGATGCCTTTGGCGTTGGCCAGCGCGATCTCTTTTCCCTTGATATTCCGCGAGCTCATGGCAATATCGCACGTGCCGCTGATGAGACTTGCGATCCCGGTTCCCGAACCGCCACCCGTAACCGCTATAAAGTCCTCCGTGTTCTTCTCCATATAAACCTCGGCCCAGGCCTGGCCAAGATTGACCATGGTATCCGAACCTTTCACCTGAATGGAATATTGATCTTTTGACGCAGGAGCGCAAGCGGTCATGGCAATGGGAAGGAGAATCAGTAAACATTTCTTGAACACGCGGGCCTCTTTCTCAAAGGATGTGCCGAAAAAAATCTTCTTATTTCACCAAGAGCGCATTAAGGAGGGACCAGCAAAGTACGACATTTCAGGGGCAATGCCCGAATTCAAGTGCCTATTATCCTTGCTGAAAGAGATAATGTCAATATCAAATAAAGAATACGGGCCGGCGACGCCAGATCGCGATCACCATTTCTTAAAAATAAAAAATACCGCCGCTACAATCAAGCCAAATCCAACCAAATAATTCCATCGCAATTCCTCTTTCAGATAAAAGACGGAAAAGGCGCAAAACACAACCAGCGTGATCACTTCCTGGATCGTTTTCAACTGAGCCGCAGTGAACAGACCGTGCCCGATCCGGTTGGCCGGGACCTGAAAACAGTATTCAAAGAACGCGATGCCCCAGCTGATCAGGATGACGGCCAGGAGCGGCGCATTTTTATATTTTAAGTGGCCATACCAAGCAAACGTCATGAAAATATTGGAAATCGTTAAGAGAATAATTGTGCGCATCCCTGCTCCTTTATTTATAATTTACCCCGGTCGTCGCTTCTGCAATGATCCCTTTTTCCATATAAACCGGACGGATAACGCTTCGGATCGCCGGAAGTTTTCGCCAGAAAAAGACCGCCCCGGCCAAGCAGAATATTCCGCCAACCGTCAACGTCATGGGCGCGCCGATCCGAGCCGCCATCATACCGGCGAACAGGCTCCCAAAGGGAACGGTTCCCATAAAGGCCATCGCATAAAAGCTCATGACCCTCCCCCGCTTATTTTCTTCGACCACTGTTTGCAAAATGATATTGCTGGCAGCCATTTGTACCATCATCCCCAATCCCGCCATAAAAACCAGTATCATGGAACTCCACAGAACGTGCGACCAGGAAAACAGGACCAGCGCCAGCCCGAAAACACCCGTCGCACGGGCAATGATCCTCCCCAATCCCAATACGGTCTTGCGGCTGGCCAAGTAAATGGCCCCGGTCAAAGCCCCCGCGCCGGCCATCCCCATGAGAAATCCTAATGTCTGCGGCCCTTGATGGAAGATATCCGTAACGAAGACCGGCATCAGGATTTGGTACGGCACTCCCATAAAACTGACCAAAGCCACGAGCAAAAGGATATACCGTATCGGGATAAATCCGTTGACATAAAAGAACCCTTCTTTAAGATCAGATAAAATTCGTCCTCTCGAGCGAATGGGCGCGGGCGCAGCCATTTTCATCAACAGCAAGGATATAATGACCGCCACATAGCTTGCGGCATTAAGAAAGAAGCACAGCCCTTCCCCAAAGAGCGCGATTAAAATGCCGGCCACGGCGGGACCGGTGAGCCTGGCCAGATTGACCATGGAAGAATTGAGCGCAATAGCATTGCTCAAGTTTTCTTTTTTCTCGATCATTTCGATTGTGAACGCCTGGCGGACAGGCATATCAAACGCATTGACGATCCCTATAAATACGCTCAAAACAATGACGTGCCAGATCTCGATGCGCTGGCTCAAGACAAGCGCAGCGAGAACTCCCGCCTGCAGCATCGCCAGCGTTTGCGTCAGGATCAACAAGCGGCGGCGATTGTAGCGGTCCGCGACAACGCCCGCGATGGGCGCGATGAGAAATGTCGGGATTTGACCGGCAAAGCCGACGGCCCCCAGCAAGAAGGCGGAATGCGTCAACCGATAGACCAGCCAGCTCAAAGCCACCTGTTGCATCCAGGTGCCGGTCAACGAAATGTTCTGCCCGATAAAAAATAAGCGGAAATTCTTATTCTGCAGCGCCCGGAAAATATTATTAAACGAAAAATCGCTGTTTCCCATCGTTGATACAATAAGACGCAACTCATAAGAGTTGCGTCTTAAATATGCCTTTCCTCTTAAGTAAAACACTTTCCAACCAGCTCAACACTCGCTAAGGCAGCTGAAGTTCTTTTTCCAATTTCCCGCTCAGATTGCAATAGCCTTCAACCGAAAGAATGTCTCCCGCTGTGGCATCGGGGATCAGATAGCTAATCCTCTGGGTTTGGTTATTGTCCTGCCGGGATATCTTATGGCTGATGATCTCCGTGCCGTTGAGCCCAACATCGATCTTTTCGATGAAGTGCCCGGCTGCGTCGTTGACATCATGCGTGAGAACCGCTTGCAGAATTTTCGTCTCCGGATCAAACGTTATTTGGATGTCCGACGGTGGATGAGCACAAACTGTCGAGACAGCCACTAGAGAAAAAAGCAGGGTTAGCATTGTGATTTTCTTCATTTTCGCTCCTTTTTTAAGCTTATAGATTAACGTAAATAACAACGGCGAAATGCAAACTTGCCAAAATCATAGCGACAGCTGCCGCCCAAAGATGCCATTTCATATTGATCCATTTGACGCGGAACTTGAATTTCAGCAGACCGGTCAAAAAAGCGACCGTTAAGGCCGCGTAGGCCGCCATTCCCAAGGGGGCCAATAGTTCATATGCGTTCATTTCTTGCCTCCGAATAGAAAATATCCAGTCAAGCGTCGCTACAGAAACGCTACATCTTGCGCGCCGGTTGTTTCAAATACCCTTCCGTAAATTTGATTATATTGTTCATCATAGCGACCGTTTCCGACGGATATTTCCCTACCGCGGATTCCGCCGAAAGCATCACGAAGTCCGTGCCGTCGATGATCGCATTGGCAACATCCGTAACCTCGGCTCGAGTCGGACGAAGGCTTTCCGTCATGCTTTCCAGCATTTGGGTCGCTGTAATCACAAACTTACCCGCCTGATTGCATTTTCTTATAATTCGTTTCTGGATGATCGGGATCTCATAAATGGGCAGCGATACCCCCATATCGCCTCGCGCGATCATAATACCATCGGAAACTTTTATAATATCATCAATATTCCTGATCCCTTCCCTGTTCTCGATCTTGGCAATAACCCGGCACCGAGCCTTGGCCCCCATCGTTTTGCGCACGTCCAAGACATCCTCCTTCGTGCGCACAAATGATTGGGCAATATAGTCAATATCGTTTTTGACACAAAAAAGAATATCGGCCACATCCCGGCGACTGATGCCGCCAAAATCAAGTTTTGCATCCGGGATATTGACGCCCTTGCGCCCTTTGAGCAACCCGCCAATGATCACTTTCACTCTCAAACTGTTTTTCTGCCGGCCGATCACCTCCAAGACAATATTCCCGTCATCAATAAAAATATTCTGCCCTATTTTTATGTTCCGCAGCGGGCCCGAATAATCAAAGGATATCCTCTCGTGGGAACATCCGATCTCTGGCCGCGTCAGGCAAAAAATCTTGCGCTTTTTAAGCTCTCTGGGGGAAGCCAGATCGCCGATCCGGATCCGGTGGCCTTGAAGATCTCCGAGAATCTTTATGCGCCGGCGGTATTTTTTGTTGAGGTCCCGGACGAGGCGGATCCAGCGGATCAATTCCTGCGGCTTTCCGTGGGAAAAATTCAGGCGGACAACATCCATGCCGGCCAGCATCATTTTCCGGATCGTTGTCGCATGACAAGACGCCGGCCCAAGCGTTGCTATGATTTTAGTCTTTACCATAGATTGCCTTATAAGATCATCGGTAGCTTCCGTCGGAAGCGATCTTCCGCTCCATGAGCAAATGCATATAGTCCAATTCCAGGCCGATCATGGGCTTATCATTTTTCCGTAACCACTCCGCCAGCCAGGCGAACCGCAGGGCCAGGACAAAGGCCCCGAAACGATCCCAGCTGGACGGCGCCATCACATGGGCCTCGCGCATCTGGCGGATGAAATCCCTGACGAGCGGACCCTCGAGGCAATCGGGATGTTCCATCCCGAGGCAGCCTACCATATTCGCAACATCGTAAATCTCCGGCTTATAGCCGCAAAACTCCCAATCGATCACCGCCAGAAGATCTTTTTCCCCCCAGATGATGTTCAAAGGATGAAAGTCCCCATGGCAAAAAGCAATCGGCAGCTGGTCATAGAACGGCAGGAACCCGGCTTCCAGAA
>JAKQAH010000127.1 GCA_029568545.1 Candidatus Omnitrophota bacterium | reverse complement strand
ATGTCTGGGAGGTCATCGAGGCGGCCAAGACCAAGCCGTTTGGTTTCATGCCGTTTTATCCCGGGCTTGGTGTAGGCGGTCATTGCATCCCGGAGGATCCGTTGTATTTGTACTGGCAAGCCAAGCGCTACGGCTTTCGTTCGAAATATATTAAATTATCCGCCGACACCAATGCCAACATGCCGGCGTATGTGATCGGACGAATTGAGGAACGGCTTAAGGCAAAGAAAAAGACGCTGGCCGCCTCCAAAATTTTGGTGATGGGGGTGACGTATAAAAAAGATGTTAAAGACCTGCGGAAATCTCCGGCGTTGAAATTGATGGGACTGCTGCAAGACCGGGTCAAACAACTCGATTATCATGATCCGTTTATTCCGTATCTTGAGATTTTTAATATTCATCAGAAAGAATCGATCTCGTTGACCCCGGCGGCTGTCAAGAAATACGATTGCGTGGTGATTGCGACGGATCATTCCAAGGTGAATTATGATCTCGTACGTCGTCATGCAAAAATGATTTTCGACACGCGTCATGTCTACGCCGGCTGCCGGGACGAAAAAATTGAGACCTTGTAAGGCCTCGAGACAGACCTATACAGAAGGAAATTTTATGTCAAAAAAGAAAACCGTTGTTGTTACCGGCGGAGCCGGATTTTTGGGAAGTCATCTCTGCGACCTGTTTTTATCGGAAGGCTACAAGGTTGTCTGTATCGATAATTTGATTACCGGAGATCTTGCGAATATCGCGCACCACGAGCGCAACAAGGATTTCACATTTCTTAAACACGATGTTTCGAAAGAGATTCATGTCGAAGGGCCGGTGGATTACATTCTTCACTTTGCCTCGCCGGCGAGTCCGGTGGATTATTTGACGTATCCGATCCAGACGCTCAAGGTCGGTTCATTGGGTTCGCATAATGCCCTGGGCCTGGCCAAGGCAAAGAAGGCCAGATTTTTGATGGCCTCCACCTCAGAGATTTATGGGGATCCGCTGGAGCATCCTCAAAAGGAATCGTATTGGGGCCATGTCAATCCGATCGGGCCGCGCGGGGTTTACGATGAGGCCAAGCGTTTCGCCGAGGCCATCACCCTGGCGTATCACCGGTATCAT
>JAKQAH010000114.1 GCA_029568545.1 Candidatus Omnitrophota bacterium | reverse complement strand
CAAACATCGCCCCCTGGATAGAAAATTATCCGGGATTCCCCGATGGGATACGGGGTAAAGATCTAATTTCCAACTTCAAGGATCAACTCGCAAAATGGAAGGTGAAAGTCATTTCAGCCGAGGCGGTCTCACTTAACTTGGACGAAGATGTCTTCGCATTAAAAACGAGCGCCGGAGATATACTAGCTCTAAACATTATAGTAGCCACCGGCATGTCCCCAAAAACGATCGGGATAAAAAATGAAATCCCCTATGCCGATCCGGCGAAGACCCCTCACGACGGCAAAGATGTTCTCATCGCGGGAGGTGGAGACTGCGCCTTCGACCTCGCTGAGAGTTCGCACTCAACGCGAAAAGCGTCACTATCTCCATGCGCGGCGAAAAAATATCGGCGATCCACAGGGTGGCAGAACGAGCAAAAAAGCGCGGCGTGCGGATAATAAAGAATTCCAATCCAACGAAAATACCGCACGACATCCTCATAAGCTGCATAGGCAAAAACTCTGAGGTCCCCTTCGTTCAAAATATCATTAAAAATTTCGCAGGCCTTACGATATCGCCCGGAGAGGCAAAGGCCCCAAAAGGGCTTTTCTTCGCCGGGGATATCTGCCGGGGCAGGCTGAGGCACATCGCAATCGCAGCAGGGGATGGGATAGCTGCGGCACAGTCCGCATATGAAAGGCTTAAAAAAGATGAAAATAATAAGTGAAAGCGGCGACAAAAATCTCGCCGAGGTGTTCGTAGCCAAATTCAGGGGGGATGAAAAATTTCTCGCGGAGTTCGTGGACGCCAAGGACCCGACGATGCCGCGCAACAAAAAATGGGTCATGATATTATCGACACAGTTCGGCTGTCCGGTGAAATGCCCTATGTGCGATTCCGGCGGAAATTATCATGGGGATCTCTCCGCCGATGAAATTCTCTCCCAGGTTCGCCACATCCTGTCGAGATACCCGGATGAGTTCGCAAATTCTTGCGAAAAGCTCAAAATACAGTTCGCTAGAATGGGGGAACCGGCGCT
>JAKQAH010000156.1 GCA_029568545.1 Candidatus Omnitrophota bacterium | reverse complement strand
ACCATTCCTTTTTCGCTGAACGTGATGATGGAACAGGTTTCTAAGCTGCGTTCTTTCGCCGAAAGTGTGAAAACGGCTGCCGCTTTATCATCCCTCGTCCATCCGGAAATCAAGTTGGCATCAAACCCGCCCGCAAAACTTTCAACTTTGGGGAGCGTTTCCGCGTAAATTCCGAAAGCTTTACCGGTTTCCGAAACGACATAAACGGTCTGTTGTGTATCCGCCTTCAAGATCCAAGGAGGAATTTCAAATCCTTTTTCATTGATCTTCTCGGGATCGCAACGACCGATTTTCCCTTCGGCTGTCATTCCGATATAAATCGGCTCCGCCCGCACCAGTTCGCTTGCCGTTAACACTTCTTTCGAGGAGATCCCTTCACCGAGGACTGCGATCTGCGTCCGGCGCGGATCCGCGTATCTTTGTTTCAACGCCAATTGATTGTCAATCAAGACTTTTCTCATTTTTTGCGGGGATGAGAGCAATTCTTGAAACTCCTTAATGCGTTCTTCCAAATCATGAAATTCTTTCAGAAGCTTATCTTGTTCGAGATGTGTGAGGCGCTTCAGAGGCATGTCCAAAATGGCTTGGGTTTGTTCCCGATCCAATTTATATTTATCCATAATCCGGGTCCGGGCATCGTTCTCATCATCCGCATTGCGAATGATCTTGATGATGGCATCCAAATGTTGGATGGCGACGAGCAGACCTTCCAGAATGTGAGCCCGATGTTCAGCCTTTTCCAGCTCGAAAGTAATTTTGCGTTTGATGACATCCAACCGGTGGTCGATATAAACCCGTAAGGCTTGTTTTAAGGTAAGAATACGGGGTTGGTTATCTACAAGCGCCAGCAGGATGATGCCGAATGTGACTTGCAACGGTGTATGTTTGTAAAGTTTGCGTAAAACATCTTCGGCATCGGCGGATTTGGATAACTCGATGACAATCCGCATGCCTTGACGGTCGGATTCATCCCGTAAATCGGTGATGGTATCCAAAACACCTTCCCGTGTGAGAAGGGCGATTCTTTCGATCAAGCCGTTCTTATTCACCTGATAGGGGATTTCGGTAATAATCAGCCGTGTCCTGCCCCGCCCCATGTCTTCTACATGAACTCTTCCGCGTACCATTAATTTGCCGCGTCCGGTTGCATAAGCGGAGACGAGCTCATTGCGTTCATCCTCCAAGACGATAATGCCGCCCGTCGGGAAATCGGGTCCGTGAATATAGCGCATCAAATCGTCGGCTGTGATCTCGTCATACTCATCCCATTGATCCAAGAGGTAGACGATCGCATCGACCAATTCCCC
>JAKQAH010000094.1 GCA_029568545.1 Candidatus Omnitrophota bacterium | reverse complement strand
CATAGATTTTGTCGGCGATAGTGATTCTACAGTTACCCGGTTCGATTGCTGTAATCCGGTTATATGTCGGCTCGAATTTCCATTGCTGAGTTCTCATCTTTTCCTCCCTCCAAAGTTTAGCCGGGCGATCAGACCCGGCGCCATAGGTCGAAAGGTTGCCCTTGCGCTGATCCACAGGGTAAGGCTTTTTGCCTTAGCTTAATTAGTGGGGCTTCGGCATGTTGATTTAGGGTTATCGGTTGTTTGCTTCATATTGCCTCCTTTCGGTTGATCGGTTTATGATTAAATAACTTCGTCTGTCGATCCTCGCAGGCAAAGCGCCGGTCAAGATCGTGAACGGTCTTATAGCCCTTAAATCCTCTGTTCGGATTCATCGCCGCATCCCATTCAAGCATCTGGTTCCACTGTTCGGGATAGTATCGCCTGAGCAATCGATAATCGCCAATGCGCTTCAACGGGCAGCAATAACAAGAAACGCGATCAAAAACGTCATACAGGCCGTCCCATTCAAACCCGTAATTCCGGCATATTTTAAGCGCCTGTTTCTCTGTTATTCTGTATTCAACAAGAGGGTAACGCTTCGCATCATCAGATTTTGCCCGGTGTTGTTCATCCCAAGCGATACCCTCACAGGAAACGGCATTGCCGACTTGCTTTTGATATTTATCGATGCCAGAGCATTTCCAGCGCGTACACCAACGGAGCCGCAAAGACGGCCAGCCATAGCCGATCCGATGAACCTGTTTGTTTTCTTTCGGCCCGCCTCGCGGCATGACCGGCCGTTCGAGCATCCAGTAAGTGTAAGGCTTTTCGGGTTTTAAAACTTGAATCTTCAACCCGGTCTTTTGCTCGAACAGCCGCCAGTGATCGTACATCGCCGGGAACTCCCATCCGGTGTCAAAGGCAACGACTGAATGAATCGGAATATTGTTTTCGAGCATCAAAAGCGCCATCGCCGTTGAGTCTTTGCCGCCCGAGAATGAGATTATGTTATTTGGCAATTCTATCTCCAGATTTTTCGGCCCGGCTTCGCCATTTCCCCAAAATCAAACTTTGTATCTTGGGCCATACATAGGTATTGCCTAAAGGGTGATCGTGGCACCAAGGA
>JAKQAH010000075.1 GCA_029568545.1 Candidatus Omnitrophota bacterium | reverse complement strand
AGGCGCCGCCCCAGTCCGGAGGGCCCCGCCTCGCTACCTCGCTTCGCTTGAATCCGTCGTCCCTCCGCCGCTCCGCTCGGAAGCTCGGCGATCCTGTGCGGTGTTCTGAATTGCGTCGGTTTCGGTTCGGCGACGACTTGCTACGGATGCAGGGCATTCCTACGCTGCGTCTACGCCGAATCCGACCTCCTCATGCCTCACGCTCGGTGCTCGCTGCGCTCCGCCCTCGCCCAGTCGTCGTCCGCAACCGCGCTTCGCGCTCCGCTCCCGTTTTGAAAGACCAAAAGACTAAGCGGTTCGGCGCAAGTCACTCCGACCGGCTCCGCCGATAATGCGGCATTATCGGCGTCGTCGAAACAGTCACGCCCCATGCATCAAACCGCATGGGGCGCGCCTGTTTCGATTCCCGGCCGTCGTTAGACATAACGATCATTATGTCTTCTTGCGCCGTCAGTATTTTATGGGGTGAGCCCTTTACTTTTCAATCAATATTAGATATTGCTCACACGCCTTACATAGCGAGGTAGCACTGATGTTAGTATCTATATGTCAACGTGAGCAATCGTAATTAATACTTTAAAATTAAGGAGGAAACATGTTTTTCAAAAATATTCTTTTTGTTTGTTTGTTTTTAATCCTTTGCCCGAATATCTTGCAAGCGCAGGACATTTGTGAAAACTTGGATGATGCAATAAACCGCAGTTCAATATTAATGTCAATTATCTATGCTGACAGCTTTCAAGATTTTAGAGAGGGAAGTGAAATCCGTGATTTTAATCGCAACATAAAAATCAATAATGAACTATTAAAAATTCAACTCAACTTGCAGATTATGGTTCAGAAAAAATGCGCCATTCGTTCAAGACCAGTTTGGGTGGTTGAGTATATGGACGATGCTATGGCATGCCAGAGCGCACGAAAAAGAAAAGGTTACGACCCAAGCTCAGACCCGGAAGAATGCGACATGAGTAAATGGAAAAGAAAAAATTATCAGACGATTAAGTCCCAGGGATCAAAATCCCGCTGATCGTGGCGAGCGGGGCTTAGTCCATTTTGTAAAACGATCGCCGACGAATCGAAGAACTATCCTCGAAGATCTACAACTTGCCCAGGCTGGTTCTCTGCATCATCGCCTTGCAAAACTTTGCTCAATTTCATTGCCGCATCCCTGAGCCTATTTCCTGTGAGATGCGCATATCGTTGCGTCATTGCGCTTGTCTTATGGCCCAGGAGTCGTTGAACGGTGTAAAGATCGGCCCCTGATTCGATCATCCATGAAGCATAGGAATGGCGGCAACTATGAAAGCATACCTTCAGGCGGGGATCGTCGATGCCTTCGTTCAACGTCAAATCGTCAACGGTCCTGAAGAATGTATGGGAGATTTTCGTTATCTTCTTGGGAACGTTGTTCGTTTCCCCGTCGCTACGTTTCGTGAAAACATAATCTGACGGCTTTCCTTGTTGTCTTGCTTCGAGCATTTCCGCTGCTTGCTTTGTTAGGAAGGCATAACGCGATCCGGCCTTAGCGTCGCGGATCGTCAATACGCCCTTGTCAAGGTCCACGTCCTGCCATGTCAATGAGGTGATTTCTCCGAACCGCAACCCGGCATGAAGGCTGAGCAGGGTCATGTCATGAACGTCCGGTGATTTGATTTTGAGGGCGGCAAGAAGTGCATCCGCCTCGGTCCTCGTCAGAAATCGCATCCGTCCATTGTCAACTTTGGGTTTCTTGACGCTTGCCGTCGGGGAGTCACCCAGGAAGGTGCCCGATCTCTTCGCCGTGTTGAACACCTGCCGGATAATTGCGAGTGCATATTCGATTGAACGGGGTGACTGTTTCCCCCCGGCCATTTTCTGCTTGAGCTTTTCCAATGTGAACGGGGCAATTTCCTTCATCGGTAAATGACCGATGATCGGCTTGATCCATACTGAATAAAGGTTTTTCTCCCTATTGATGGAGCTTTCTTTCTTGGATGATTTGGCAATCGGCAAATAGGTATCATTAAAGAAAGCATCGAAGGTGACAGCGTCCCTTTCAACCTGATCCCTTTCCGCTTGCGCCTCGATCTCTTTTTCCTCATCCATCTTCCGTTTTTCTTTGGGTGATTTAGGCCCTGACCCTGTCTTGAGATTGCCCTTGTATTGCCGTAGGAGCTTTTGGCAGTAGCCCTCAAATCCGATCATCGGCTCGTCTTTTCGTATCTCTTCAGGGATTCCATCGGAAAGCCAGCCGACTCCGTAGCTGTAATCCTTGCCGGCAAATTTAATCCTGATGGAATAATAACGATCCCGTTTCTTGCCGTGTTTGCGCGTCTCATGTTCGTAATATCTTATCCCCGTGTGCGCCGTCTTGATCCATTTCATGATTGCCATCCTTTACAGTCCGCGTGCCCCGTTTTACCGCTATTTTACCGCTTTTTCCCCTGAAAAGGCCTGATCGTATATGATGGGCTGTGAAGGCAATATAGAGGTAAGTATGCTTTATGTCAAGAAATATTTGAGATTTAATGAAGGGTCGTGAAAGCTAAAAAATGGGATTCCTAATCCGGGTGCCGCGCGTTCGAATCGCGCCGGGGGCACCAAATAAAAACAGTGGGTTACAGCTTCAGGAGCGTAACCCCTTTTTCTTTGCTAATCGATTCTCTCCCCACTCTCTCCCCACTTTTTGATCCAAT
>JAKQAH010000068.1 GCA_029568545.1 Candidatus Omnitrophota bacterium | reverse complement strand
TGTCTTTGAGCTTGAAATGGATATTAACGCCGAAACTCTTGCCGATCCAGTTTTCCTGCATCGCAACCACGCGCGGCGGCCAATGGGCAAGTTTCTTAAGGTCCTCCAGGAGGGTTTCGTTATAGGCCGTGATCTTCAAATACCATTGCTCGAGATCTTTCTGGATAACTTCGGATTTGCATCGCCAACAAGCGCCCTGAATGACTTCTTCGTTGGCCAAGGTTGTTTCGCAGCTGGGGCACCAGTTGACCGGCGAGGCTTTTTTGTACGCCAAGCCGCGTTCGGCCATTTTCAGGAAGATCCATTGGTTCCAGCGGTAGTATTCTTTATCGCAGGTCGAGAGCTCCCGGTCCCAATCGTAGGAGAATCCCATGCGCTTGAGCTCCGCGCGCATTTGTTCGATGCACCCGTAGGTCCAGGCGCCCGGATTCACGCCGCGCTTGATCGCCGCGTTCTCGGCGGGTTGGCCAAACGCGTCGTAGCCCATCGGATGCAAGACATTGAATCCCTGGGCCATCTTGAAGCGCGCGATCACGTCCGCGATGGTGTAATTGCGGACATGGCCCATGTGGATCTTTCCCGACGGATAAGGGAACATCTCGAGAACATAGTACTTTTTCCTGCTCTCGTCCATGCTCACCTTAAAGGTCGAGCGCTCGCGCCAGATCTTCTGCCATTTGGCTTCGATGTTGGAGATTTCTTCGATGGTGTAAGGCATGCCACAACCCCTAAAAACTCAAACAGGGACAGGTTTGGGTCCTGTCCCTGTTTTTAAAAAATACCGGAACGATTTATTTTGCCGATACGAGATGGGCTTCTTTTTTATTAATGATCACTTTCGCCGGCGCGGAAGCGTTGCGGGTCACCGTCATGGTGTGATAATTCGTGTCTGACTTAAAATAATCAAACCCGCGCTCGATATATTGCTCATCGACCCGTTCCGGACCGAAGAATCGGCAGCAGATCTCTTTCGCTTTCTCCAGGTCAAAATACTTGCAGCAATAAATATCGATGGTGATGAAATTCTTCGGGGAAAGCGTGTGGATCACGATGGAGCTCTCGATCAGGGGGACCCAGCCCGACAACCCCGCCTTGTCCGGGAAACGGACTTCGTCGCTGCGGAAGATATTGGGCGGGGCCTGTTTCTCCATGCCTAAATGCCCGACCGTGTCGTCGAGAAATTTATAGCAGAGGCTGAGGTCGTCGCATACGCCCGGCTTGCATCCGTAAAGGTCCAAAAGAAGCTGATACCCGAACACTTGATTGGGAACGGTGTTGATCTTGTTCATTTTCCTTCCTTTTATAAAATAAATTGAGATGGATTGTACAATAAAATAAATAAAATTGCTATGAAAATTTATTTTTTTAAACGCGCGCAAATAGCAGAATAAACGCCACCAGGACCGCAAAGATCACGAAGAACCACATGACCTTTTGGTTCGCATAACGCACGCGGCCCAGAAAACCCCTCCCCGCCCGCTGAAGACTTCCCCCGCAAAAATGGCACAACAGGGCATCGTCATCATAAATCGGCTTCCGGCAGTTCGGGCAAATGACCGTTCCCATAATTTAAATGCATTTTATCATAGATAAAGTATGTCCATGATATTTATTTGCATTTTTTTATCAAATCCTCTAGAATGAGTTCCCAAGAAACCAAGCGAGACGATCTTCCGATGAAAATCATCTTAAACGGCCGGGAACAACAGGTCCCCGACGGGGCCAACGTTCTTAAAATGGTCGAACAGTTCTGCCAAGACACCGCTCCCGTGATCGCCGAGATCAACGGCCAGATCATCCGCCGGCCGTTTTGGGAACGGTCCGTTCTCGAGGAAGGAGACACCGTCGAGCT
>JAKQAH010000062.1 GCA_029568545.1 Candidatus Omnitrophota bacterium | reverse complement strand
CCAGGTCAAATGGCTTTGGGATGGCCTCGTTAGCGTATAGATTCAAAAATTAACGTGTATTAATTAAGTAAGAGGAAACATAGTATGCCAAAAACAACAAAAAAATCGGAAGAACAACAACCAGCCGCCGCTGCCCCGCGCAATGGAAAAAACGGCACGGTGGATCAGGATGGAAAACTTATTATTGGAAGGTTGAAGGATTTAAAGATGGCTGAATTGACCAAGATCGCCAAGGAATTGGCGATTGAAGGGATCAGCGGATTCAAAAAGCAGGAATTGATTTTCAAGATCATCGAAAAGAAGGCCGAGCAGGCCGGGATGCTCTACGGCGAGGGCGTGCTCGAAATTCTTCCCGAGGGATTCGGCTTCCTGCGCAGTTCGAATTATAACTATCTGCCGTGTCCGGATGACATTTATATTTCACCGTCGCAGATCAGGCGCTTTGATCTTAAGACCGGCGACACAGTCGGCGGTTTGATCCGTCCGCCCAAAGAAGGGGAAAAATATTTCGCCCTGCTGAAGGTGGAGGCGGTTAATTTCGAAGATCCGGAAAAATCAAAGGATAAAATTTTCTTCGATAATTTGACGCCGTTGTATCCCAACACGCGTCTGCGCTTGGAACGTAATCCCGAGGAAATCTCGATGCGGATCGTGGATCTGCTGACCCCGATCGGCAAGGGACAGCGGGCCCTGATCGTTGCCCCGCCGTACAGCGGGAAAACCGTGCTCATGCAGAAGATGGCCAATTCCATTACACAGAACGATCCGGAGGTGGTCTTGATGGTGCTCCTGATCGATGAGCGTCCTGAAGAGGTCACGGATATGCAGCGCAGCGTCAACGGTGAGGTCATTGCCTCGACGTTTGATGAACCGCCGGAACGCCACGTCCAGATCGCCGAGATCGTTCTGGAAAAGGCCAAGCGCCTGGTGGAACATAAACGCGACGTGGTGATTCTGCTGGACAGCATTACCCGGTTGGCACGCGCGTATAATACGGTGGTGCCGCACAGCGGAAAGATCCTTTCCGGCGGTGTGGACTCCAACGCCCTGCACAAGCCGAAACGCTTTTTCGGCGCGGCCCGTTCGATCGAGGAAGGCGGAAGTCTTACCATTATCGCCACGGCCTTAGTCGATACCGGCAGCCGTATGGATGAGGTTATTTTCGAAGAGTTCAAGGGAACGGGCAACATGGAATTGCAGCTGGATCGCGGGTTATTCCAGCGCCGCATTTATCCGGCCATTGATATGAAGCGTTCCAATACCCGGCACGAAGAGCTGCTCTTGCCGGAAAGCGATTTGCAGCGTATTTGGCTCTTGCGCAAGGCCATCAGCGATCTTAATTCCGCGGAGGCGATGGAATTGCTATTGAGCAAGGTGGCGAAGTACAAGAACAATGAAGAGTTTTTGGCCAATATGAATAAATAAGAAATCAAGAGAGGGAGGTTGTTATTATGAAAAACGATATCCATCCGGAATATCAGGAAACCACGATTACCTGCGCCTGCGGCAACGTGATCCACACGCGTTCGACGAGGAAAAACATCCGAGTCGAGATCTGTTCGAGCTGCCATCCGTTTTTCACGGGTGAAAAGAAGTATGTCGACTCTGCCGGACGCATTGAGCGTTTCAAGC
>JAKQAH010000056.1 GCA_029568545.1 Candidatus Omnitrophota bacterium | reverse complement strand
CTGCGCCTCTTCCTCGATTATGCATACACACACATCGAAGGTCATCTTCCAGCGTTCCGCTCTGCTTTTGCGCATGGTCAACAAATGGTTGGCCATGATGCGATAGACCTACGTGTCAAAACGGCTCTCGCCTTTAAAAGTGCTCAAGTGGGTGATAACCTTTACAAGAATCTCCTGGGCCGCATCTTCCGCATCGACCGGCATGAAAAGCATCCGAATCGCAAGGCCCTAAATATTGTCCTGAATCTTCAGGATGATCTCTTCAGGGACCTCTTTATTGCCCCTCTTGGCCGGTTCAACGAGATTTTCAATCGCCGGCTCAACGGCATTCGATCTGGTCGACATTTGTGTTACCTTTTCCCCGTTAGACTATTTTGATGACAGGTTGTGACAAAACTATAGCAGTTTTTTGCAAAATCGGCAGATTGAGAAGTTTATTTATCTTGACAGCACCTTCAAGCTCGCATATTGCCTTAGGGAAAATGAGGGAAAATGGGCGCGCAGCAATGAATGTTCAGCAACCGGCGGTAAAACCATGAACAAGCCAATGACCTATAAAGGCTATTGTGCAAAGATTGAATACAGCGACGAACACGGATGTCTGATTGGCCGCGTTTCCGACATTCGCCATAACATAACTTTTCAAGGTGATTCCGTGGAGAAGATCAGGCAAGCCTTCGAGGAAGCCGTTAACCTTTATCTTGCCGGTTGCGCTGAAAGAAACGAAGAACCGGAAAAGCCTTCCTCAGCCCCCTCCGTTGTACGCGTCAGTGCGGCAC
Source organism: Candidatus Omnitrophota bacterium (assembly GCA_029568545.1). Lineage (GTDB taxonomy): Bacteria > Omnitrophota > Gorgyraeia > Zapsychrales > Zapsychraceae > 2-02-FULL-52-10. Next base: position 945 of record JAKQAH010000056.1, on the reverse strand, counting down.
TGCATCGCGTGATCGCCTTAGCCGCCAACCACGAAAAAAAGAGCGTCAACGAATGGCTTGCCGAAATCCGCAAGAAGCCGAACAGCAAAGAGGATTGATCGTCCCGGCGTCAGCCGGGAACTGGTTCGGCGTATCCTGAAACAACAGAAGACAAAAAGCATCAAATGCATTGGTTGCGGTCCGGGCGCAAAGTGGATATGCGGGAGATAGGACGTCCATAAAATTATCAAATACGCTTGACATCTCGATTTCTCAGAGCGACGAATAAGCGGAACGCTGGCAACATAGTAAATAAGTCACGGTTATCATTAAAAGAAGGAACCGATTTATGCCATTATCGGGGGCTTCATTTTCCCGTCCATGGCGGAAGATCGAAACTCGGACCGGTGGATATCCAGTATATCGTCGGTTCCGATGCCCCACCCTGGAACGGTTTGAGTGAATCCGACGTTTTCTCGGCCATTGAGCTCATTAAAATATCAAACGCCGCCATCGTTGACCTCTCGCCGCATGACAGTTCCGCCTGGGCATTGAGGCAATTCTCGGAACGCCTGGGAAAACGCGCCGTCGAACTGAAGGTGGGCCGCAAGATCAAAATATGAACGTTTCTAAACGCCACACAACGAAAACAGTTGGAGAAAGAAATTGTAAACCCGTCCCCGATTGGACCGCGATTCGATTTGGACCAGAGACAAGTTCTCAATTCCGGGACACGGGAAAGGTCACCCGGAACCTTCCCCGGTTGGACAGCCATATTGCTGAATGAAGAACGGCCTCTTTTTTCTTGTGAGCGAAGTCAATATTTGACCGAAGGAGCTGCGGTAATTTTGCCTTGACAACGTTCTCAAAGGCGATTATTTGTAGAACCAGGTTAAGTCCGTTATCCAAAAGCGGATGGAAATTTTAAGGAAAGCCGTGGACAGACAAAATTCGACGAACAAAAAG
>JAKQAH010000037.1 GCA_029568545.1 Candidatus Omnitrophota bacterium | reverse complement strand
CGCGAATGGATCCTGCGCAATTCGCCTGTTCCGATCGGAACGGTCCCGATCTATCAGGCCCTTGAAAAAGTTGGCGGCAAGGCCGAAGAACTGACGTGGGAAATTTATCGGGATACGCTGATCGAACAGGCCGAACAGGGCGTTGATTATTTCACCGTGCATGCCGGCGTGTTATTGCGCTATATTCCGCTGACCGCCGAACGTTTGACGGGGATCGTTTCCCGGGGAGGATCCATTCTTGCCAAATGGTGTTTAGCGCATCATAAAGAAAATTTCCTTTATACGCATTTTGAGGATATTTGCGAGATCATGAAGCAATATGATGTTGCATTTTCGTTAGGAGATGGTTTGCGGCCTGGCAGCATTGCGGATGCCAATGACCAAGCCCAATTTGCTGAGCTCGAAACTTTAGGCGCCTTGACCCGGATCGCATGGCATCATGATATTCAGACCATGATCGAAGGCCCGGGGCATGTTCCGATCCATTTGATCGAGGAAAACATGGCCAAACAGTTGGATATTTGCCGGGAAGCGCCGTTTTACACATTGGGGCCTTTGACGACGGATATCGCGCCGGGATATGACCATATCACATCCGCGATCGGTGCCGCACTGATTGGCTGGTATGGCACAGCCATGTTGTGTTATGTTACCCCCAAAGAGCATTTAGGCCTTCCCAACAAGCAAGATGTCAAAGATGGCATCATTGCCTATCGGATCGCGGCCCACGCTGCGGATCTTGCCAAAAAGCATCCTCGGGCTCAAGAATGGGATAATGCGCTTTCCCAGGCGCGTTTTGAATTCCGTTGGCGCGATCAATTCCATTTAAGCCTTGATCCTGAAACGGCCGAAAAATATCACGACCAAACCCTGCCGGCGGAAGGGTCCAAATCTGCCCATTTCTGTTCCATGTGCGGCCCCAACTTTTGCTCGATGAAGATTACTCATGATGTGCGTGAGCACGAGGATGGGCCGGATGAGGCATTGAAAAAAGCCTTGCGCCAAAAAGCCGAAGAATTCAAGGCCAGAGGCTCGAATATTTACCTTCCGATAGAGTAATCAATCACATTGAATTAAATGCTGATCAGAACGGGCTTTGGGGGGAATAAGCTGAGGACATGCCCATATTCGACTAGGAGATTTTTAATTTTTTTTTTAAATTGTTCCAGCTCTTCGTAAGCGCGCTGACGGTATTCGGCGGTCTCGTTAACCATCTGCGGAAAAAGCCCAACATAGTAGTTGATGCCGTCTGTGAGATTCTTGCGGAATTCTTCCAGCCGCTCAATCTGTTTTTTTGTCGGATTAATCGCGCCCTTTTCAACTTCTTTCTTGAAATAATCGAAATACATCTTCAATTCCGTAATGAACATGTTCGGGCGATAAGTATCGTTCAGAAGATTGATGCGGCCGTAAATATGGTCGACCATTTCCCGAAGCGAAACGATCTGGGAGAAATAGGCCAGATTCGGCCCCGGACAAACGGCCGTAAAATGCGTTTCGTTTGTTTTTCCGAGGTTGTGATTGATCAGCGGCGCTTGAGCAAGATCGTTGCAGATGCAGGCTTTATCGACGATCTTGTCGTATTCTTTTTGGAATTCTTCTTTGGCAAGATTCTTTTTCTGCAATTCTTCAATTTTTAGCTTTTGATATTGGCGGGACGCGGCGCAGATCGGGCGCTCGGTAAATTCTGTCTTTGACACAAGATATTCCTTGGGGCACGCACTTCCCGGACGGCCAGCTTCAATACGACGCTTTTTTTCCTGATCGCTGTTGTTATCCCGAAGGTTGTTGAAGGGAACGCCCAAGGGCGAGACATCGCTTAAATAAAGATCGTTTTCGCCGGCCGCGGCAAGTTTTTTCAAGGTGTCCGGATCAACGTTCGTGACCTCGGGAACGAGCAGGAAGGGAGTGGCCCAGCCGGTTCCGTCGATCTTATAGTGGTCCAAAAGGAACTGATCTTCCTTGGCTGTTCCGATACCGCCTTGAGCGGTCACGCGCGTCTCGTGCGGCCGATCAAATGTCATCCGATGCTTTAATTTTAATGCTTCATTGTAAGCCTCGTGCAATCCCTCAATCAGTTCATTTTTCCGGTTTTTGAATTCTTCAAGGATCGGCCCCATAAGAAAGCCATCGGAAGCAAACGCGTGCCCGCCGCAATTTAGCCCGGATTCAACGCGAAACTCAGAGATCCACAGGCCTTTCTTTGCAAAAAAAAGCCCCTGGATGATTGAGGAGCGGTAATCGCTCACTTTCAAGACAATCTTCTTTTTAATAAAGCCGGTGGCGTCGGCATAAAAATCCTCAAATTTTTCGACATACGTATACAAACGGCGATTAATTCCGGCAGAAAATACGATTGCTGAATTCAGGGTGCTTTGCGCGTAGCCGCGCAGCGCTGCCAAGGCGTCAGAGAATTCTGCCGGCAATTGTTTCTTGTCCGCAGAATAATTTGTTTTGTCGAGTTTTGTCATGATATTGACGTCAATGCTTCCGGGTTGCATCTCAGCGCGCAATTGTTCTTGAAGGTGCTTTTTTGCTTTTGGGTCGGTCGTTTCAAGCATTTTTTGATAAGGGCCTTGAGCGGGGAGCGATCGGACAACATTTCAAAATATTTTGTGATCTCGCTGCCGATCTCAAAACACGAAGACCGGACGGCGTCGAACTTCCGCTGGACGATTTGGTCGACCAAATTCAGATAGGCGGTAATCCTCCGGGCGCGGTAGTCGTTTTCATGCTTGGTAATGGGTACGTACTCCTTGTCCAGGAGCTTGCAATAATATTGCCGCATCTGCTCGATCAAAAGATCGTCAACAAGCGAGATCACCGACGAAATCCCGTAGTGTGCGACCTTAACGGGCGTATCAACGGAGAATCCTGTGCCCATGACGGGGATATGAAAGGAATGTATTTTTTGCATAGTAGTTTCTAAGTATATCGTATGTTCGGAAAATTACAAGCCTAATCATGAGCAAGCGATGAGAGACCATACATTTTGTTGCTTTATTGGAGGCTATATATTAAAATACAGCCCGACTTAATAAATAACAAGGAAAAATAACGAAATGAACAGGGAGTTTTATAACCGATTGTCCGATTGTGCCGCCGCAGGCGATGCATTGCCGCGGGAGACCGCGTTGGAGATATTATCATCGGATCGGATCGATCTGATGCCCCTTGTGAGTGCCGCCTACGCTGTCCGCAAAAAGTTTTTTGGCAACAAGGTCACGATTCACGTCATCAATAACGCGCAAAATGGCTATTGCCCCGAAGACTGCCATTATTGCGCCCAAGCTAAATCTTCGACGGCAAATATCGAGGCGTATGCCATGAAATCCGACCGGGAATTTTTCGACGAGGCCAAGGCGGCCTACGACAGCGGAGCCTATCGGTATTGCATGGTTTTTTCGGGGCGAGGGCCGTCGCAACAACGCGTTGAACATCTGGCTCGGCTTATTCGGGAAATCAAGCGGCGTTATCCCATCCAGGTTTGTGTATCCGCCGGATTGCTTGATCCGACAAAAGCTCAAATGCTCAAAGACGCGGGCTTGGATCGCTTGAATCACAACCTGAATACATCGGCCCGGCATTATCCGAGAATCTGCTCAACGCACACCTATGAGGATCGCCTCAAGACGCTATCGGCGGCGCAGCAAGCGGGACTTCAAATCTGTTCCGGCGTGATTTTAGGAATGGGAGAGACGGCCGATGATGTATGGGAAATGGCTGAGACCACACGCAAAATGGAGGTCGAATCGATCCCGGTGAATTTCTTTATTCCCATTGATGGGGTCCAGCTGAAAGCCCAGCCGAAATTGTCGCCCGAATAT
>JAKQAH010000019.1 GCA_029568545.1 Candidatus Omnitrophota bacterium | reverse complement strand
GCGGCCGTCTTGTCTCCCTCGCCCAATTTCTTCAGGGCGGCGATGTCTTCGGGTGTCCACGCGGCCCGTGCTTTTTCCGGCAACGAGTCGAGCACAAACTTTTCAAACGGCGGCCTCCCTTCAGGGGCCGGGTTGACGATGGGTTCTGGGGCGGGCGCGGGCTCCGGGTTGGTCGCCTCAGGCTTCACCGCCTCAGACTTTGTGGCCGAGATTGCTTCAAGCAACGTGGGGTCATTGAGGACCTTTTCAATCACAGGTCTTGACGCAGGCCCATGAGCGTTTTCAATAAGCTCTAAAATGGGAATATCAGCCTGAGTCTCTGGTTTTGGTCGCAAAACACTGACGCGATCATAATCATTCTCATGAAATGTTACAGAGAGCTTTTTAAATAATCCCTTTGTTAATCTATATTCATCAGGATATTTGTTTTTAAAATCATCAATAGATTTTCGGGTTATTTTCCCCTTTTCAATTTTTGCATTGAAGTAGTCAATCGCTACTTTAATGGCATCAGCATGGGCTTTAATATCAACTTCGAGAGCTATATCTTCACCATTGAGTTCTTCAAGAACCAGACGCAGGTCCGCCTCTACGGGAACAATAAAATCTAAAAAATCACTGATTGGCTTATGGAGGGATTCATCATTCGCAGGATCGGTTTCTAAAGTGAAATCAATCTCACGAGATTGAGTGGGCTCCGGCTGCGGCTTAGATATTGGTTGCTCTGGCTCAGTCGGCAGTTTCTCAATAAGGGTCTCGACAAGAGACCTTGATGGACCAAAATCCGCAATTTGCTGAGCATTGACTTTCTGCAATTCCCTATTTAGGGCGCTGGCTTGACCAAAAAGTAGAGCCGCCTCTTCGGGCGGTAACTCCTGGCGCGCACGCATAATCTCCCTCTTGAGGGCGTCGGCCGCTTTCATAATCTCTTGCGGCGGAACCCGATCCCCCAGACCAATTCGTTGAACCGTATTGTTGAGGTGAGGATTGCGAGCCACAATCACATCAAGGGCATTTGCTGTAGGCCCTGCAAGCAACAGCGGAGCATTATTTTGGGGAACGAATTTCTCACGCTTGGGGTAATCCCGAGGACGCACTTCACCGCCCTTTTCAATGACGGCCGCAGAGGCCTGGGCCGTGGAAACGGGCGCAGAATCCGTTGGCTGACGAAACACCACGTCATACGTGGTCCGACCATTCCGTTCCGATTTCTGAATCGTGAACAGATTGGCCTCGTCCGGTGCCAAAATGGCGGTCTCGCCTTCAATGCCGGGACTCACGATGGGATCAACGAGCATGTTTGCGCGCTCAGTCAACTGAGCGCGGGCCTTGGTTTTCTGAGCCTCGATCCAAAGATCGATCTTTGCCGCCTTATGGGCCGTCTGAGCTTCCGTCAACGGAGGACGGTTGT
>JAKQAH010000010.1 GCA_029568545.1 Candidatus Omnitrophota bacterium | reverse complement strand
GATCCGTTCAAATGTTTCTTGATCTTCAGGCGCAACCTCAACAATGAAGCGAGAGTTCGATTCGGAAAAAAGAACACTATCATCCCTTTGAGCTTTTGCCTCAAAGGGCACTTTGTCAAGACGGGCCGTGATCCCGAATCCACCGCTGAACGCCATTTCCGCTAAGGCGGCGCCGATCCCGCCTTCAGAACAGTCGTGAGCGGAAGCAACCACGCCTTCCCGGATCGCTTTTGAAAGCGCCTGAAAAATTTTCATGCCCCGCATGGGATTGACCTGCGGAACCGTATTTCCCAATACGCCATAGGTATCCCAATAAATGGATCCGCCCAGCTCGTCCCGGGTTTTTCCGACGCAGTAGATCAGATTGCCGCCGCACTTAAAATCCATCGTAACAGCTTTCGTCACATCATCGACAATACCGATTGCCGAAATGAGGATCGCTCCCGGGATCGCGATCGATTTGTTCTTATCTTTATACTCGTTATAAAGACTATCCTTCCCGGAAATGAACGGCGTCCGATAACCGACGGACGCATAATAGCAGCCCTGCGCGCAGCGCACCAGCTCGCCTAAGCGATCCGGCTTGTCCGGATTGCCCCAACAGAAATTGTCCAGAATCGCGATCTTTTCCGGATTCCCGCCGACGGCAACAACTTGGCGGACGGCTTCATCGATGCAGGACGCCGCCATCCAGAACGGATCGATCATGCCATAACGGACATTGATCCCGTTCGCAACGGCCAATCCTTTCCGGCGCCCCAATTTAGGCGCGATCACGCTGGCATCGGAAGGCCCATCGCAGTTCACGCCGACCAAAGGCTTAATGACGCTGGCGCCCTGAACTTCATGGTCGTATTGGCGAATGACCCACTCCTTGGAGCATACATTGTAATGAGAAAGGACTTGCCGTAATTTCGGGGTCAAATCCTTGGGCGGGGAGATTTTTGCGGTTTTTATCCTTGGCCGAGCCCAATGCGCTTTCTTGGTGATCTTCGGGTTCCCGTCATGCAAAAATTCCATGCTAAGATCACAAACTTGCTTGCCATGGAAAAAAAGCTCAAGACGCTTGGTCCCCGTGAACTCCCCAATCACCGTCGCTTCCACGTTCTCATCGGAGAAAACTTTCAGAAGATCTTTGACCTTCGACGGGTTGACCGACAGGACCATGCGCTCCTGCGATTCCGAGATCCAGATCTCGTCATAGTTCAATCCTTGATATTTCAGCGGGACTTTGTCCAGATCAACGCGGGCCCCTAAGACCTGGCCCATTTCCCCGACAGCGCTGGACAATCCTCCGGCCCCGCAGTCCGTGATGGCAGTGTAAAGATCGCGGTCTCGTGCCTGCATCAAGACATCCAAAACCTTTTTCTCCTGGATCGGATCGCCGATCTGCACGGCGCCCGAAGAAACCACTTCGGATTCCGTCGTTAGTTCGCCCGAAGAAAATGTCGCCCCATGAATGCCATCCCGGCCGGTCTTCCCTCCGGCGACAACGATCCTGTCGCCTTGGCAGGCGGCTTTCTGCACTTTGTCTTTCGGCATGATTCCGATATTGCCGCAATAGACCAGCGGATTGTCGATGAACCGCTCGTCAAAAAGGATGGCTCCGTTGACCGTCGGAATGCCCATTTTGTTCCCGTAATCCCGGACACCGCTCACCACCCCTTTCATCACCCGTTTGGGATGCAGCGTGCCCGGAGGCAGCTGTTTGAACGATGTGTCCGGCGGAGCAAAACAAAAGACATCCGTGTTGCAGATGGGCTTGGCGCCGAGGCCGGTCCCCAAAACATCGCGGATCACGCCGCCGATCCCGGTATTCGCGCCGCCGAAAGGCTCCAGGGCCGACGGATGATTATGGGTCTCGACTTTAAAGCAGACGTTGGAATCCTCATCGAACTCGATGACCCCAGCGTTATCGCGGAAAACAGAAACGCACCATTTCCTGTCGATTTCCTTGGTGGCCTTGACGATCGTTGATTTTAAAAGGTTGCGGATGACCGTCGTTTTGGTTTTGCCCTTATCGGAATGGCGATATTCAATATTCCCCCGGAAAGTCTTATGGCAGCAATGCTCGCTCCATGTCTGCGCGATGGTTTCCAGCTCGCAATCGGTGGGGTTGCGCCCCAGATCCTTAAAATACTTTTGGATCGCTTTCATCTCATCGAGATTGAGAAACAGCTGGCCTTCGGCGCTCACTTTCGCCAGCTGGCGGTCCTGGGCATGGATCAAATCGACGGAAACAACATGAAACGGCGCCTCCGGAACGGGCGCCTTGGGCGCCTGATCGAACTTCGCATAATCAACGACATGCTGGATCAGCTTATTCGCTAAAACCTTTCCGGTGATCGTTTCAAGATCTTTTTTCGCCAAGGTGCCGTGCAAAACGTATTTCTTAGCGGTCCGAACGGACTGGATCCCGTCAATGCCCAGATCCCTGATCCCCTTGATCGTTGAAGCCTCTACCGGATCCATCACGCCGGGGTTGTGGGCGATCTCGATCCCATGGACCGTCTGGGATCTTTTCACAACAAAGGGCTTTTGCGGGGCAAAATAATATTCCTGTGTTACGCTGTTGACGAGCAATTCCCGGCAGACCGTTTGGACGTCCTCCGCGGTCAGTGTGCCGTCGAGATTATAGATCTGGGTCACATCGACCTTGGAAACGGACGTAAGCCCCAAATCCGCGATGGCTTTCTGAATGCCTTCGCCCAGGGAATCAAAAACACCTTTTTTATGTTTTATTTCAATGCGCCAAATCATGTCTGTGATGGAACAAGATTATATGGTAAGAAGTTTGTCGTAAGGACCTTCAAGCCGTCCTGCCCGCCGCTGGCCGTTTATTTCTCCACTCGGCTTAAAACTTCTTGGTAGGCTTCCTCAATATCGCCCATATCATGCCGGAACCGGTCCTTGTCGAGCCGTTCGCCCGTTCCCATTTCCCAAAGCCGGCATGTGTCCGGCGAGATCTCATCTGCTAAAAGGATTCTTCCTTTATACCGTCCGAATTCCAGTTTAAAATCAATAAGCTCAAGGTTCAGGTCCGCAAAAAACCGCTCCATCAGCTCATTGATCCGTTGCGTATACCTTTTGATAACTTCCACTTCCTGGTCGCTGGCCAATTTGAGCGCCCGGATATGCGACTCGTTGATCAGCGGATCATTAAGATCATCTTTCTTGTAGGTGAATTCCAGGACGGGAGGCGTTAACTTGGCCCCTTCCCGGATCCCCAAATTACGGCAGATCGAACCCGCCGCTTTGTTGCGTACAATGACCTCGATCGGGAGAATCTCCACGCGCTTGATCAGCATTTCCCGGTCGCTTAAGCGCCGTTCAAAGTGCGTCGGGATATTTTCAGTTCCCAGGAACTCAAAGATCCTTGCCGAAATCTTATTATTGAAAATCCCCTTATTGACAATAATCCCTTTTTTGGCCGAATTGAACGCGGTAGTATCGTCCTTAAAATATTGAATAATCAGGTCGGGTTCATCGGTGCGATAGACAATCTTGGTCTTCCCCTCAAAAATCCTTTCGCGTTTTTCCATAGAGCCTTTCCCTTATTTAGAGAGAATTGAGAAATTTTATTTTAAGCCTACCCGTTTAAAGATCCGATCAGTATGGCGCGTATAATACTTGATGTCAAAACAGGCGTCGATCTGGGCGGGCTTTAGGTATTTCCTTACCTTGCGGTCGCGGTTCAAAATATCTTTGAAATCAGAGGTCTCCTGCCAGACCTGCATGGCACAATGCTGAATGATCTCATAGGCCGCTTCGCGCGTGAGCCCTTTCTTCATCAACTCAAGCAGGACTCTCTGCGAATAAATCAACCCGCGCGTTTTGCCCAGCGAAGCGATCATGTTCTTCGGGTAGACCAAAAGACCGTCGAGAATGGGGATGATCTTATGGAACATGTAGTTAAGCGTGATGGTACAATCGGGAAGAATGATGCGCTCCGCCGAAGAATGGCTGATATCGCGCTCGTGCCAAAGGCAAATGTCCTCCAACGCCACCTGCACATTCGCGCGCAGCAGCCGGGATAGCCCCGAGATGCGCTCGCAGGTGATCGGGTTGCGCTTATGGGGCATGGCGGATGATCCGATCTGCCCTTTGAAGAAAGGCTCTTCGACCTCCAACACTTCCGTTTTCTGCAGCAAGCGGATTTCCGTTGATATTTTATTCAAGGAAGATCCGATGATGGCAATGGTGGAAACAAACTGGCAATGATGGTCGCGCTGGATGATCTGGGTCGCGATATTGGCCGGCTTGAGCTGAAGCTTTTCGCAAACATACTCCTCGACATAAGGATCGATATTAGCGTATGTGCCGACGGCGCCGGACAACTTTCCGTAGCTCATCATCGCCTTGGCTTGCTCCATGCGCTCTTCGTTGCGCTTCATCTCGTCGTACCACACGGCCAGCTTCAGGCCGAACGTCGTGGGCTCGGCATGCACGCCATGCGTCCGCGCGATGCACGGCGTATCTTTGTATTTTCTGGCTTTCTGCTTCAGGATCAAGAGCATCTTGCGGATATCGGCCAAAAGGATATCGCTGGCCTCCACGCATTGAACGGACAGCGCCGTGTCCAGAAGATCGGACGACGTCAATCCCATGTGCAGATATCTCGCTTCCGGACCGATATATTTCCCGACATTATTAATGAAAGCAACAATATCATGCTTGGTCTTCTCTTCGAGGCGCTTGATCTCATCGATATCGAATTTTGCGTTCTTCTTGATCTTTTCCAGCGATTTCTTGGGGATGGCGCCGAGCTTGCACATCGCCTCACAGGCGAGGATCTCGATCTGAAGCATGATTTCCATCTTATGCTTCTCAGACCAGATGTTGCCCATTTTTGATAGTGTGTAACGATCAATCATGTGAATAACTCCTTTGGCTAATAGTGGTTCTGTTGGATGCTTCCGATATGGATTCTAGGCGAGCCCCAGATTGGCGTGGCATTTTACAAAACTTTCAGAAATACTACACGATATTAACTGCCTGTGGGATAGATTCTTACGAAACTTTGAACGCAGATAATATATCAGAGAATATTTTTTTGGTCAAATAAAATTAAAAAAAATCTGTTATTTTTGGATCAAAAAATACGTAACTTACTGGAATTAGATAGGTTATGGCTTGCCTCAGGGGGCCCTTGAAACCACGGATCCGGCCCTGCGATCACAACTCGCAGACAAAAAATAAACTACGGCTTTTTGGTCTTTTCCTGTACATATCCAACCAGCACGCCTACGGATTCTTTCATGATCTCCGGCGTAACCTCCATAACCTTTTTCCCGGCGGGACTTTCATAGAAATCGATGATACTTTGCAGGTCGGACTCGGAATAATGCTTATCATAAAGCGGGATCAACCGCTCAATAATCTCTTCGATGTTAAATATTTGCGCATAGGACGCGCGCTGCGCTTCCGGTATGCGCCCTAAAACCTCGTCTATACTCTTCTGCATATTGCTTCGCACCCCGCTGACATTCATCAATTGCACGATCAATTTAGCCTTTTCAACCGACAGACCAAGCCTTTTGAACTGCTCAAAATCAATGCCTGATGTGTCCATCCCGTCTTCTTCGATGCGGTCGATCTGGCCTTCAAAATATTTATGCGGAATATTATTTTTCTCGGTAACGATATAATACGATCCCCGTTCAATAATTTTTTCTTTAACGACTTTTCCGTCTTTGAAATAAATCGTTTCCGCAAAACCGAGCGGACAAAAAAAAGCAGACACCCCCAACAGAGCGGCAAACATCGCGATTCTTATTTTCATGTCTTTTCCTTTGCAGATAAAAAGTTATTCTTATGGTTCATTCTAGTGAACCGCGCAAGACCGGTCAAATGAAACTTTACCGGAAATATTGAAAGGGCCTCGCGCATAAAAGCGCGCATGATCCCTATCCGTTTCCACAATTCTGTTGAATGCCTATCGGTTGTATGTTACCATAGCCCCCGATGATCAGCGCTCTGAAAAAAAATATCAACCGCAGCCTCGAAGCCTTCATGGACAAGGTCAAAGACGACTATAAGTTCCACCTCGTCAATCCGATCCTTTACGAGGCCATCCGGGAATTCTCGCTGCGCGACGGCAAACGCATCCGCCCTTTGCTGCTCATCCTCAGCTACATGGGCTACTGCCGCCAAAGAAAGCGCATCTCCTCTTCTCTCTACAACGCCTCGACGTGCATTGAGCTGCTGCACAATTTCATGCTCATTCATGATGATATCATTGACCGCTCCGATCTCCGGCGCGGCAAGCCGACGCTACATAAAATCCTCGGAAAGACCGTCAAAAAAGCGGACCCCAAAAGACTGGGCTACGACTTAGGGATCATCGCCGGCGATATCGTTTACGCCTTGGCCATTGATGCGTTCTTATCGATCAAAGAAGCCCCGGAGCGCAAGGAAAAGGCCCTGCGATACTTCATCCAGACGGCCGCGTTCACGGCCATGGGAGAGTTCATCGATACGGTTTACGGCGTCGAGAACTTAAGCAGGATCAGCGAAAAAGATGTTTTCCTCAATTACACTCTTAAGACCGCCCGATACACCTTTGATTGCCCGCTTGTGGTCGGGGCCCTTCTGGCGGGCGCAGGAAAGCGTGACATCGCCCTGTTATCCAAGCTTGGCCTTTTGATCGGACAGGCCTTTCAAATCCAGGATGATATCATCGGCATTTTCGGATCGGAAGCGAATATCGGCAAACCGATCCTCAGCGATCTCGCCGAATCAAAAAAGACCCTGCTTGTCTGCCATGCTTACAAAAAACTCCGTGGGAAAAAACGAGCGGCTTTCATGAAACGGTTCAACAAACCGGAAAAAACCTATAATGACCTTTTAGCCGTACGCAAAATGTTTATCGACTCCGGCAGCCTAGGCTATTGCCTGCAACAGGTCAAATCGCGCTTTGATACGACCTTGGACATCCTCGAGAAACTGAAAATGAAAGATAAATATCGCAAGATCATTAAGGCCGCCATCTTGCCCTTATTTAAATCCAGCGTCCACATCGCCGAAGCCCACCGCCTCGACTTTCCCCTCGGGCGTCTTTTTTCATCCGATGCTGATTCTGTTAAATAAGCCTTGCGCATAATTCGTCAAGAACAAGGCGTCCTTTTGCCGTCGTTTTTAAAAAACCTTTCTCTTCCATCAAAAACCCATCTTTGATAAAATCGGAAATCTTTTTTTGCCGTTCTTCATCAAAATAGCCGTGGAACCGTTGCCGAATATCCTCGATCTTAATACCGCAATTCATCCGGAGCCCCAACAGGACCGCTTCTTTCATCTGTTCAAATTCCGTTAAATATTCGCATTCTTCCTCGGCAGATCTGTTATCCTCAAGGCGCAAGATATATTCATTGAGGCGCGCG
>JAKQAH010000169.1 GCA_029568545.1 Candidatus Omnitrophota bacterium | reverse complement strand
GGATCGCCTGGCGGTGATCAAGGGACTTGAAGATGGGACGATTGACGCGATCGCGACGGATCACGCGCCGCACGCTCTTGAAGAAAAAGATCTGGATATTGAAAAGGCGCCGTTCGGAACCATCGGTCTTGAATCGGCCTTTGGGGTCGTAATGACAGAGCTCTATCACGGGCGAAAGTGGAAAATTGGGGATGTGATCAGAAAATTAAGCGTGGTCCCGAGTGAAATTTTGAAGAAAACAAACTTGGGGAGGCTCAAGGCCGGAGACCATGCCAATTTTATCCTAGTGGATTTGGATCGGGAATGGTGCTTTGAGCAAAAAGATATTTATTCAAAGTCGATGAATTCATGTTTCTTTGGAAAAAAACTCAAAGGGAAAGTCCTCCACACGTTCGTCAAAGGTTTTCAATATACCCTTTGAAGACGCGGAATCTTCCCGGGTGTGGCCCGAAGAATTGGTTGTTAAAGAACTGAAGCCCATGGTGAATCATTATCGCTCCGAGATGACGGGTGGGTTTTATCCCCGGGCAGTGCGATATCCCCAGAATCCAGAGGATGGGCGCCCGCGCAAACGATGGCGATTATCTTTTGAACAGTTTTTATCAACTTATTTGAACACGCAGGATAAAGAGAACGAGGAAAAATATGCCGCGGCGAAAAGATATTAAGAAAATTCTGATTATTGGTTCAGGTCCGATCATTATTGGCCAGGCCTGTGAGTTTGATTATTCGGGAACGCAGGCTTGCAAGGCTCTCCGCAAGGAAGGCTACGAAATTGTGCTTGTTAATTCTAATCCGGCGACGATTATGACCGACCCTGAAATGGCGGATAAAACTTACATTGAACCTTTGACGGTCGAAACGCTTGAAAAAATTATCGCCCTAGAACGGCCCGACGCTCTTTTGCCCAATCTTGGCGGCCAGACGGGCCTGAACCTGTCCTCGGCGCTTTACAAAAGCGGAGTATTGGAAAAGTACGCGGTTCAAATTATCGGGGTGAAAGCGGATGCCATTGAGCGGGGAGAGGATCGTGAGGTTTTTAAAGCGACGATGGCCCAGATCGGAATTCCGGTCCCCCAGTCGGCGACGGCCAATTCGATTGAAGAATGCGAACAGATCGCGCAAAAAATTGGCTATCCGGTCGTGGTTCGTCCGGCGTATACGATGGGCGGTACCGGTGGAGGGATTGCTTATAACGTCGAAGATCTCCGGGTGATTGCCTTGCGGGGATTGACCCTT
>JAKQAH010000143.1 GCA_029568545.1 Candidatus Omnitrophota bacterium | reverse complement strand
TTATGAAAGTGTGAATATCCGGATTAGAACTTATAAATCTTATCACCCGGGATAACGGTAAAATTCTTATTCATCAGAACATCGATTGCTTTTTCCGGGTTGTCGAAGCGGAAGATGATAACGGCGTTCTCGCCGCTTTTTTCGACGAAGGCGTAAAGGTATTCGACGTTGATACCTTCTTTGGAAACGACTTCCATAATGCTGTGCAGTCCGCCCGGTTTGTCGGGAACTTCCACGGCGACGACGGGGGTTTTGCTCACGCGGAAGCCGCTGTCCTTAAGGACCTTGTTGGCTTTTTCCACGTCATTGACGATCAGGCGCAGAATGCCGAAATCAACGGTCTCCGCTACGGATAATGTGCGAATATTGATATTGGCGTCTCTAAGAACGCGTGTTGCGTGTTCCAATGTGCCCGGCTTGTTTTCCAGAAAAACGGATATCTGTTCTACCTTCATCGTAACCCCCTTATAATTTATATGCGGCGTTTATCAATAATTTTTGCGTCAGCTTTTTGAAGCGTATTGGGCTGAACAAGCTTCACGCGGGCGGAGATGCCCAGGAAATCCTTCATGTCTTTGATAATTCTTTGTTCGATTTTCTGCAATTGCTTGATGCTGCCGGAGTCGCTGAATATCTTATCGTTGACTTCGACCTGTAAGTCCAGCGTATCCAGCGCGCCCACTTTATCAATGATGACCTGATAATTCGGCTCCAGCCCTTCGATATCCACGAGAATGGCTTCAATCTGCGACGGGAACACATTAACGCCGCGGATGATCAGCATATCGTCGCTGCGTTTCAGAACCCTTTCCATCTTGATATGCGTGCGGCCGCAGCGGCAGGGTTCGGTGATCAGGCGTGAGATGTCGCCGGTGCGGTAACGGATCAGCGGGTTAGCTTCTTTGGTGAGCGTGGTGAAAACCAGTTCGCCCTCGGATCCTTCAGGCAGAACGTTGCCGGTTTTTGGATCAATGGTTTCGACAATGAAATGGTCTTCAAAAACATGCATCCCATTGCGGCCTTCCGGACATTCTATTG
>JAKQAH010000131.1 GCA_029568545.1 Candidatus Omnitrophota bacterium | reverse complement strand
CAAATCGTGGATATTCAGCTGTTAGCTCTTCAGAACAGGCTCAACGAGCGCAAGGTGGTCATCCGCGTTTCGGATAAGGCGAAGGATTTTCTGGGCGAAAAAGGCTACGATCCTTCGTATGGCGCCCGTCCGTTAAAACGTGTCGTGCAAAAATACATTCAGGATCCCATTGCCTTGAAATTGCTAAAAGGGGAACTGAAGGAAAAAGACACGGTTCAAGTGGATTTTGACGGCCAAGAAGTTGTGATGACCGCCAAAGGCCCTAAGCTTCAACATGTGTAACGAATCCGGTCGTTGAGGATCAAAAATCCCCGCCAGATATTCATGGCGGGGTTTTTTGTTTTTTGCTAGTATATGATATTGTTTATAAGGAAGGATTTTGGGCAATGTCACGGACTGAAAAAGGCGTCAAAGCGACGCTGATCACCATATCCGTTAATATCGTTCTGGCGTGCGTTAAGATTTTTACGGGAGTGCTCGGGAATTCCTACGCTCTTATTGCCGATGGCGTCGAATCGATCATGGATATCTTTTCATCGATCATTGTCATGCAGGGCTTTAGGATCGGGTCCAAGCCTCCTGACGACAATCATCCTTGGGGCCATGGGAAAGCCGAATCCCTTGCTGCATTATTCGTGGCTTTGCTGCTGTGCCTCGTGGCGATGGGTATCGCCGCGCAGAGTATCCATAATATTATTGTCCCTGACGAAGGCCCCGCTCCCTACACGCTGTTTGTTTTAGTCCTTGTGATCTTTTCGAAAGAAATATTATTCCGTTTTCTGATGAAAAAGAGCGCAGATTTGGACAGTTTAGCGTTAAGAGCTGACGCCTGGCATAGCCGTTTCGATGCGCTCACATCCCTGGCGGCATTCATCGGCATCGGGATCGCGCTCTTGGGAGGAAAGCCGTATGCTAGCGCCGATGATTGGGCTGCGCTTTTTGCCAGCGGCATTATTTTATTTAATGGGGCAAGAATCCTGCGGTCTGCGACCGATGAACTCATGGATTCGATTCCGCAACCCAACATCGAAGCAAGGATTCGCGATGTTGCGAAAAAAGTCAGAGGGATAAACGGCGTGGAAAAGTGCCGTGTCCGGCAAAGCGGCTCGGGGTTCTTGGTCGAACTCCATATCGAGGTGGACGGGAATATTTCCGTTTATGAGGGCCATAAAACAGCTCATGATGTCAAGGATGCCTTGATCGGTTCCGGGATCGGCATCATCGATGCGGCTATTCACGTTGAGCCTTCGGAGCCGAACTAATTTCGGGGCCCCAACCAGAATTTACCGTACTTATTGTTTAACAAAGGGATACGAGTTTTAGGCCGTGCGTGTATCGGCTGGAGGATGTTGCTCTTCGGGTTTTGGGAAATGAAGGAAAAACTCTTGTTTAAATTGTTGTCTGGGCATAAAATACACCTGAAATAAAAATCGAAAATGAGTAAAATCAGCTATACAGTCGAACAAAAAGGAAGGGTATACCTCTTCCGGATGAAGGGGACGATCAATGCTCAAACCCTCCCTGAATACCGGAAAATCATCGATGAACTGATGACAAAACTCGACGTTCCCCATAAAGACAATATTGTGTTCATTATGGACTATGGGGGCATCGAGGATGTCGATAGTTCCGCTTTGGCCAATATCATTGACCGGCTGAAGAATGATGTGCGTTGCGACCATAGGGTCATGTTCATCAATGTTCCTGAGAAGTTTAAAGAACTAGTTGCACTTTTTAAAATAGGGGATACAATAGAAATCTATAACACGCAAGAGGATGCCGAAAGGGCCTTATAAACACAACTTGAGGAAAATTATATAAAAAGGGGAGAGAAATGGCCATTAAACGAGATGCAAAGAAGTTCCTAAGCGCAGTGAGACCCAAGACCTCAACCAGCCGGAAGCCAGCCATGAAGATGCTGAACAGGCAGGAAATCGAGAACCTGATCCGCGAGCAAGCCTATAAGATCTTTGAGCAGAGGGGATGTTCGCATGGGTCAGATCTTGATGATTGGCTTCAAGCTGAAAGAATGGTCACAAAGGTCTAAATTGAAAAATGACAGTTGTTTTGGGTAAGACCAGGCAACTGTCATTTTTTTTGCTCCCACCCCGTTCCAAAGGCCCTCATGAGACCGGACCAAGAAGAGTATATCTTGAAAAATATCGGCTGGAAATCTGCCGAAGCCATCGCCAAAGATCTTGGGATGAAAGAGCGCAAGATCAAGCGGTTCTTGGAGAGGCAGAAAGTGAAGGAAAAAACCGCGTTTCCTTTGCAAGAACCCCGATCTTCCGTGCGGAAAAAAAATGTCTTTTGGTCCGTTATTTTAATTGTCGTCTTAGGATTTGCCGTGTATGCCGGCTCGATTCCCGGCGAGTTTATCTGGGACGACGAGCATCTTGTCAGCGATAATCTTTATATCCGCGATTGGTCGAATCTTCCTAAATTCTTCACCGAAGGTATGGCGGCCGGGGCTGATGCCCCGACGCTCTATAGTTTCTACCGCCCTGTCCAGATGATCACCTACGCGCTGGATTATTCCGTCTGGAAGCTTGATCCAAGAGGGTACCATTTTACCAACATTATTTTGCATGTTCTTGCCGCTTTGGCTGTCTTTTGGCTGATTACCATTCTTTATAAAAATTTAGGACTGGCCTTATTGACTAGCCTTTTTTTTGTTGTTCACCCGGTTCATACGGAGGCGGTTAGTTACATTGCGGGGAGGGCGGACTCGCTGTCGGTCCTGTTTATGCTAGGGTGCTTTATTTTTTACATCAAGGCCTTAGCCAGCGACAAGAAAGTCCATTATGCCCTTATGATTTTAAGCTATACCCTGGCGATCCTGTCCAAGGAGCTCAGCCTCATTCTCCCGATCCTCCTTCTGCTTTATCACTACGCTTTTAAGCAACAGATAAAATCGAAGGTTTTTCTGCCGGTTTTGACGATCAATATCGTTTATATTATTTTGCGGATGACGGCTTTGGGCTTTTTGTCGGCTGAGGTTGTCCATAAAACGACCTACGCGCAAAGGGCGGCGGGGTTTTTCATCGCAATGGTCAATTATGCCAAGATTATGGTCTTGCCGCTTAATCTGCATATGGAATACGGCAACAGTTTTTACGATTTTAGTCATCCTCAGGCATGGGCAGGAATTATCCTTGTGCTTGCGGCTATTATGGTGATTGTAAGAACAATGCGGGCGCGCAATATCGTTTTTTTTGCCTCGGCTTGGTTTCTGATCAATCTCATCCCCTCCTCGAATCTTCTTTATCCCATCAATGCGTATATGGCGGAACACTGGCTTTATTTGCCATCGATCGGCATTTTCCTTCTTCTGGCCCGAGGATTAATGCTCCTTTACGCAGAGAAGGGATTAAGACCCTTAAGCGTCGGGGCGGTTGTGTTATTCCTCGGATTTTATTCTTTTCTGACCATTGATCAAAACGGTTATTGGAAGGCAAAAATACCTTTTTATCTGAGGACCATCAAGTATGCGAACAACAGTTCAAGGGTCTATTATAACCTCGCCAATGAGTACCGGGAGATAGGAGAGAACCGGAAAGCCATCGAGCATTATGAGAAGGCGCTCAAGGTCAGGCCGGATTATTACGAGGCCTATTATAATCTCGGCAAGACCTATGAAAACATGTCGGACCGGGCTCAAGCTATCGAAACCTATCAAAAAGTCATCGCCATCAAGCCCGATTATGACAAGGCGCACTATAATTTGGGCAATCTTTATTACGAATCAGGCAGGGTTCAAGAGGCCGTTGCTTCCTACGAGACGGCTATCCGGGTCAATCCCCGCCATATTAATGCATACAACAATCTGGGAGTGGCTTATGCCGGAGCTGGCCGCGATGAAGAAGCTGAGGCGATTTTCAAAAAAGCTATCGCCATGGACCCCCGTCAGGATATATCTTACGGAAATTTGTCGATATTTTATTTTGGCCGGCAGAAATACAGCGAAGCCGTAGAGTATTACAAGAAAGCCGTCCAATTAGGATTTGAGGATCCGAAATTCCACATGAAAATCACTCCTTATTTGGCAACAATGCCTGACAATAATATAAATACTATAAGATAAGAGTTTATAGGGCAATTAGGGCGGTTTTGCAAGAATAAGAAAAAATTGGTAGACAATCTCTACCATGTTATGATATACAGTTCCTAACTTAATATATGAAACAGGAGGACTAATGATAGATTATCTGCTGACAGAAGAGCAAAAAATGATCCGGGATATCAGCCGTCAGATCACAGACGAAAAAATCCGGCCAGCGGCTCTTGAACATGATAAGACGGGGCATTTTCCCCATGATATTGTTAAGGTCATGGC
Organism: Candidatus Omnitrophota bacterium; assembly: GCA_029568545.1. GTDB lineage: Bacteria > Omnitrophota > Gorgyraeia > Zapsychrales > Zapsychraceae > 2-02-FULL-52-10. Next base: position 27,776 of record JAKQAH010000131.1, on the reverse strand, counting down.
TCAATCGGATCTTTTTGGCGTTTATATTCCCCAGGAATACGGCGGGATGGGGGGAGGCATCTTTGATATCTGCCTGGCAACGGAAGAATTTTCCCGTGGATGCGCGGGGATCGCTCTTTGTTATGCGGCGTCGGCTTTAGGGACCTATCCGATTCTTTTATTCGGTTCGGAGGAGCAAAAGAAGAAATATCTTCCGTTGATCGCAAGCGGCAAGAAGTTAGGCGCGTTCGGCTTGACGGAACCGTCCGCCGGGTCCGATGCGTCAGCGATGCTGACGACGGCCGAATTAAAAGGCGATCATTATGTTATCAACGGGATGAAGCATTTCGTGACAAGCGGCGGGGACGCCGATATTTATACGATCATTGCCATGACGAATAAGGCCAGAGGGGCGCGCGGGGCGAGCCTGTTCGTGGTGGAAAAAGGGACTCCCGGCTTTGAATTCGGAAAAAAAGAAGATAAGATGGGGATCCGCGCTTCGTCGACCCGGGAGTTGATCTTTACGGATTGCAAGGTCCCGAAGGAAAATCTTTTAGGCAAGGAAGGGATGGGGTTTATCGCGGCGATGAGAACGCTGGATATCTCCCGGCCCGGGATCGGGGCGCAGGCTGTCGGGATCGCCCAGGGCGCGTTGGACCATGCGCTGAAATATGCCAAACAGAGAAAACAATTTGGAAAATCGATCCTGACTTTTCAAGGCATTCAATGGATGCTGGCCGATATGGCGGCCCAAACGGAAGCGGCCCGGGCTCTCGTTTATGCCTCAGCCAGGGAGATCGATGCCGGTTGTAAGGATGTGGGCAAAGATTCCGCCATGGCAAAAATGTTCGCCTCCGATGTCGCTATGAAAGTCGCTACGGATGCCGTCCAGATTTTCGGCGGTTATGGCTACATGAAGGAATATCCGGTCGAGAAATTCATGCGCGATGCCAAGATCACCCAGATCTACGAGGGAACGAATCAGATCCAAAGAAACATCATCGGCCTGGCCTTGATGAAGGAAACGGTTCAATGAACGTTGTTGTCTGCATCAAACAGGTCCCCGAAACGACCCAGGTGAAGATCGATCCCATCACCAAGAATCTCATCCGCGAAGGCGTCAAGTCCATCATCAACCCCTATGACCTGTATGCGATCGAAGAAGGGGTCCGCATCGTCGAGCAACACGGCGGCAAAGTGACCGTGGTGACGATGGGGCCGCCGCAGGCGGAAGCGGCCTTGCGGGAAGCGATTTCTCTTGGCGCCGATGAGGCGATCTTGGTCAGCGACCGGGCTTTTGCCGGCGCGGACACGCTCGCGACAAGCTATACGCTCGCGATGGCAATCAAAAAGATCAAGGACTACGATCTCATCATTTGCGGCAAGCAGGCGATCGATGGAGATACGGCTCAAGTCGGCCCGGGCATCGCTGCGCATCTGGACATTCCTCAAATTACTTACGTGCGCAAGATCGAAGCGCTGGAAGAAAAATCCATCACGGCGCAACGCACGACAGAAGAAGGATACGAAGTCCTCCAGTCTCCCTTGCCCTGCCTGTTAACGGTCGTCAAAGAGATCAACAATCCCAGGATCCCGTCGCTTAAAGGCAAAATGAAAGCCAAGAATGCCGCAATCCTGACGTGGAAAGCTGCTGATATCGAGGCGGAAAGCGACCGCTTGGGGATCGCGGGATCTCCGACGGAAGTATGGAAGATCTACACGCCGCCCGCCCGCAGCAAGGGCCAGATTTACGACGGGGATCCGGAAGGCGCTGTGAATGCCATTGTCGCTGTATTGAAGGAGCATCTGATTTAATGGGAATATCTGTTAACCAGGATAAATGTACCGGATGCGGGCTTTGTGAAAAGGCCTGTCCGTTCGGCGCGATCACGATCGTAAACAAAAAGGCCGTGATCGATCTGGACAAGTGCACGCTGTGCAGCTCCTGCGTAGAGGCGTGCCGAAAATTTGAAGCTATTCAGATCATCCGGGAGACGACCCGAACGCCGGATATGGAAAAATACAAAGGCGTCTGGGTTTTTGGCGAGCAAAAACACGGGAAGGTCCAGCCGGTGGTCTACGAGCTTTTAGGCAAAGCGCGGGAATTGGCGGATAAGCTTCAAGTTGAAGTGGGATGCGTTCTGATCGGGGCCAATGTCAAAGAGGAGGCTCAGACTGTTATTCACCGAGGGGCTGATGTTGTTTATGTCGCGGACAATCCGAAACTGGAAAACTTTCTGGACGAGCCCTATGCGAGAATTCTGACGAACTTGATCCGGAAACACCGGCCGGAAATCCTTTTGGTCCCCGCAACGACGATCGGCAGATCGGTGGTTTCGAGAGTGGCCGTTCAATTGCGCGTCGGGCTCACGGCCGATTGCACGCAGCTGGACATTGAGCCGCAGCAGAAATTTCTTCTTCAGACGCGCCCGGCCTTCGGCGGCAATATTATGGCGACGGTCCTTTCCCAATATCACCGGCCTCAATTAGCGACGGTCAGGCATAAGGTCCTTCCGGAAAGCCCGATAGACACTTCCCGGACAGGACAGATCATTGAAAATGATTACGATAAATCGTTTTTTATTTCCAGGACAAAAGTCCTCAAAGTGGCGGAAGAATTGGTTTCAGCGGTGAATATCAGCGAAGCCAATGTGATCGTTGCCGGCGGCCGGGGGTTAGGCTCCGGCGAGAACTTCGCCATCCTTAAAGAACTTGCGGATGCCCTGGGCGGAACCGTCGGCGCGACCCGTGTCGCCGTTGACAACGGCTGGATTCCGTATGCGCATCAGATCGGGCAAACGGGAAAAACGGTCTGCCCGAATGTTTATTTCGCCTGCGGTATTTCCGGCCAGATCCAGCATCTTGTCGGCATGCAATCTTCGAAGATCATCATCGCGATCAATAAAGATTCTTCGGCTCCCATCTTTGAAGTGGCCAATTACGGCATCGTCGGAGATCTTTTTGAGATCGTTCCTCTTTTGACGAAGAAATTCAAAGAATCTCTCCAGAGAAGTTAAAATCACCTTATATGTTCGGCCGCGCCGCAGATTTTAGCCCGCCATCCTTTTTTTAGGGCGCCCCCAAAAATATCCTTGCCATTATTTGGCGATGGGATTAGAATGGGAGCACAGTTAACGTAATGCGGAGGGCTTCGCGTTGAACGTCTGTTCGATACAATTGAGGTGAAACCAAAGGCAACTCTTGTGCAAGAGTTGCCTTTTTTGTTGTCTGCCGTTTAACCGACAAACGAAGGAGGCAGCAGGATGAAAAGAACAATCGATGTGCACATGGGAGAGGTCATGGCCGGATCAGAAGAAACAGTGCTTCATTCCGATTCGCATAATCGGTGCCTGGTGATCTGTGCTTATGACAACTTAAGGAAGATCGGCGGCCTGGCCCACGCGACGTTCCATCCGGGAAAATTGAACAGAAAATATTCCAATTCGATTTTGCGCGATGCGGGAGGAGCGATCGACGAGATGATCGCCGACATGCTCGTCTTGGGGGCGCATAAGGAGGATATCGAGGTTTGTTTGATGACCGGAGAGAATATCCCTCATTGCCCGGATGATCCCGAATATAATAAAACGCTTCAAGAGGCGATCGATATCCTCAAAGAGAAACATGTGAAATACCGTGACGGTTTGGTGGCGGATGCGGGGTCCCTGCATGTTTCTTTTGATGTCAGCACGGGGCATATTTCTTACGATTAATCAGCGGCTTCATTCATTCTATGGAAGGAAGGGGTTGGCGATCATGGATGTCAAGAATAAGCGTACCGTTGTTCTGGTGGGCCATGCCCATTGCGGAAAAACCTCGTTAACAGAAAGCTTGTTATATGTCAGCGGAGCGACATCCCGCAAAGGCGATGTGATGCAGGGCAGTTCCCTGAGCGACTATAACGAGGATGAGCGCGAGCGGCAATGCTCCATTAATTCCAGTTTCTTGGAAACAACATACAAGAATCATAAGATTCAGTTTATTGATACGCCTGGCTATATGGATTTTATCGGTGAAACGGTGGCAGCCATCAGAGTCGCCGATGCGGCCATTGTTCTCATTGATGCGGTCAACGGCGTTGAAGTCGGGACCGAAGATATCTGGGCCAAGCTTACGGAACTGAAAGTTCCGAGGGTTATCTTCATTAATAAAACGGATAAGCCGGAAGCTCATGTTCCGGAGACGATTCAAGCGATCCAGCAGGAATTATCCAAAGATGCCCATGTGGTGGATTTCGGGTCTGCCGATCTTGTGGAATCCATTGCCGAGACGGATGATGCTTTGCTGGAGAAATATCTGGAAACGGGCGCCTTGGCCTCGGAAGAAATGAACAAAGCCTTCCGCAAGGCCATTCTCGAGGCAAAGATCTTCCCGATATTAAAAGGAAGCGCGCTCACGGACGATGGCGTTAAGACCCTTTTGGACGAAATCATCGATTACTTTCCTTCTCCTGTGGACCATCCGGATTTTGTGGCGCTGGATCCTTCCACCAAAGAGGCAAGGGCCATCAAACCGACGGAAGATGGGCCTTTTGCGGGGTTTGTCTTTAAGTCCATCTTTGATGCGCATCTGGGGCATTTGTCTCTGGTGCGTATCCTGCGCGGCGCGATCAATTCGAATGCCGAGTTTTATAATGTAAATACGCACAATAAAGAGAGGATCAGCACGATCTCGATATTGCAGGGAAAAGAGCAAAAGGCCGTTGAAAAGGCCAGCTGCGGCGATATCATCGCTTTGCCGAAGCTGAAATATACGCATGTTTGCGACAGCCTGACGGACCTCAAAGAGCAGGTTTTGATCAGTCCGATCGATTTTCCCGAGCCGTCGATCTCCGCTTCCATCAAGCCGAAGACGCGCGCCGACGAGGAAAAGATCTCGAACAGCCTGCACCAACTTTGCGAAGAGGACCATACCTTCCGTGCGAACCGGGATGCAGAGACCAATGAGTTGATCGTCTCCGGGATCGGCGACCTTCATTTGAAGGTCATGCTCGACCGCATGAAAAGGCGATATCATGTCGACGTAGATATGGGAACGCCCAAAGTTTCTTATCGTGAGGCGATCACCAGGAAAGCGAGCGCCCGCTATAAATATAAAAAACAATCGGGGGGCCGTGGCCAGTATGGTGATGTTGCGCTGGAAGTTGCTCCATTGCCCCATAACGGCCCGATGTATGAATTTGTCAATAAGATCTTCGGGGGGGCTATTCCCCGGAACTTTATCCCTTCCATCGAGAAAGGCGTCGTAAAAGCGATCAGTGAAGGGGCTTTGGCCGGGTATCATATCGACTATATTCAGGTGACCGTGGTAGACGGGTCTTATCATGATGTCGATTCCTCTGATATGGCTTTCCAGATCGCGGGAAGCCTGGCCATGAAAGAGGCTTTAAAACAAGCGGGGCTCGTGCTTCTGGAACCGATCATGGATGTTTCCATCACCGTTCCGGATGAATTTATCGGGCAGATCTCAGGCGATATCAGCTCTCGCCGGGGCCGCATCATGACGACGGAAGTAAAGATCAAGAAACAAGTGATCAAGGCGCAGATTCCTTTAAGCCAGATGTTCAAATATGCGACAGATTTACGTTCGATGACCGCAGGCCGTGGTAGCTATACCATGAAGATGTCGCATTATGAACAAGCTCCGGCCAAAGTGACCGAAGAGGTGATCGCGGCTTCCAAGAAAGACAAAGAACATCCATCTTAAGCCACGGCATTTCTCCGGCCATTGTATAAGCCCTTGCAGGCTCAGCTTGCAAGGGCTTTTTCTATATGAAGGGGGCTGTGATTAGGCAGCTTTTAACATTAGACTTGAAAATACAAATGAAATGAGTAAAATTATTACATTTCCGGGATTTTTATCGTTTGCCGCGTTCAAAAAAGGAGGATCCTCATGAAAAAATTCCTATCTCTCTATCTGATTTTTTGTTTGGGTATTGGGCTCCTATCGGTTGTGGGATACGCTGAGGCGCAGGCAACGAGCGCCCGTGAAACCCCTGTCGTGAAAGTGGTCAAGGAAAACGCGGAAGCGGTTGTGAACATTGCCACCGAGCACATTCTTCTCTTACGGGAGAATCCTTCCTGGGGACCGTACGAGAGCGAATTCGATCTGTTCTTCGATCAGTTTTTTGGCTTCCAAAGGCCGCGGCGCGCTTTAAAGCTCAATAGCGTCGGCTCTGGAGTCATTATTGATGATGCCGGGTTGGTTGTGACCAATGCGCATGTTGTACATATGGCGAGCAACATTTTTGTTATTTTAAATGACGGAACATCTGTCGCGGGCAAGATTGTTTATGAAAACCCCAAGGACGACTTGGCCATTGTAAGGATAAATCCGCCCAAGCCGCTCAAGGCAGTTAAGCTCGGAACAACGGAGGATATCATGATCGGGGAGTCTGTTGTTGCGATTGGGAATCCCCTGGGATTGGAGAATTCGGTTACATCGGGCGTCATCAGCGGAAAGAACCGGGATATTTATTCATCGCGCGGGACAAATGTGATGGGAGAATTGCTGCAGATCGATGCGCCCATCAATCCCGGGAACAGCGGCGGGGCTTTGCTCAATCTCGATGGGGAAGTCATCGGGATCAATGTTGCGGTTGTTCAGAATTCCCAGAGCATCGGCTTTGCCATTCCGGTCGAGAAAGTCAAAGCTGCTTTGAAAACCCATGAAGACAATAAAAATCTTGCGATCAAGCATAAAGCTGCGGCAAATTCATCCCAATTTCTGCCGCAGGAAGAATCCGAGCCTTTAGGGCCAAGAAGCCAATGGGATCCGTTCCAGGAAATGCAACGCATCCGGGACGAAATGGACAGCATGTTCCAAGGCATCTATGGCAGTGGGGGCGGGAACAGTCCGAAGGGCATGTTCAATACGGATATTTCCTATAATGCGGATTTTGATATTGAGGAAAAAGAGGACAAGTATATCGTCAGGATTGAAGTCGCCGGGATTGACAAGGACAAGATCAATATTGAGATCAATAACGGGTTCATGACCGTGTCCGGCGAGCGTTCCGTGACGGAAGAAGAACAGGGGCCAAACGGCTACTATAGCTCGCGCAGTATCGGATCTTTTTTCAAGACAATCCCTTTGCCTGCGGATGCAGATACAGGTAACGTCAAAACGGAAGTGAAAGATGATGTTGTTATTGTTACCTTCCCGAGAATGTGATAGTATCAGGCACGTTTTATAGGAGCTGATGATGAAAATATGCCGATATTTATGGGGGGCTGTCCTAGTCTTGAGCGTGTGCGTCCGCCCGGCCTTTGCCGAGCCTGTCTACAATGCTTTTGTGAACGTTGATCTGGTCAGCAATATCAAGGCGATCCAGCCGGGACGGCCATTCTGGGTGGGGCTCCAGATGGACATGGATGATAACTGGCAGACATATTGGAAGAATCCGGGCGACTCAGGATTGGCGACAACAATTGCTTGGGACCTTCCAGAAGGTTTTAAAGCCGGGGAGATCCAATGGCCTTTTCCCGTAAGGCTGGATTACCCGGAGATTACCAGCTACGGTTATAAAGACAAGGTTATTCTGATGACGGAAATAACCCCGCCGGAAAATCTTGAAATCGGAAGCCAGCAAACAGTTAAGGCCCATGTGACTTGGTTATCCTGCGGAAACATGTGCGTTCCGGGAAAGGCGGATCTATCCTTGACGTTACCTGTCCAAGCCGAAGAGCCGGCTATCAATCTATCCATTTTGCAGATGTTTGATGAAACGATGAACAACTGGCCCAAAGAAGCGAGCCAATGGACTGTTGGCGCATATGATGACGGCGATTCCTACCGGCTTCATTTAATTCCGTCCGCTATTGGAGCGGCCGCATTGACCCAAACAGCTTTTTTCCCCGAACGCAATGATTTGATTGACCATCAGGCCCAGCAAGTATTCGAAAAGACCGGGAACAGCTATCGGTTGACCATCCCCAAGTCTGTCATTGCCTACAAAAATACTACTCAATTGAAGGGGGTTCTGGTATCATCGGAGCCGTGGGAAGGGAACCGCCGCGCTTTAGCGATCGATGAACCAATTAATTTTTCTGAGGGCGATTTGTAAGGAAGGAGTTGCCATGAAAAAACACGTACAAATATTTTTATTGGCTGTGCTTTTTTCGGTTTTTGGAGCCAGTGTCAGCCAGGCGGCTATTAGCGTTGGAGATCAAGCCCCGGATTTTAAGGCTCAAGATACCAAAGGCATGGAGCGGTCGTTGTCGGCCTATAAGGGCAAATTTATCGTTTTAGAATGGTTCAATTTTGATTGCCCATTCGTTAAGAAACATTACGGCAGCGGCAATATGCAAGAACTGCAAAAGAAATACACGCAACAAGGGGTTATCTGGATTTCCATATGCTCTTCCGCGATGGGGAACCAGGGATATTATGGAGCGGAAGAGACAAATCGCATCATGGGGGAAAAAGAGGCGAGCCCGACTGCGGTTATTGTCAATCCTGAAGGAACCATTGGGCGCATGTATGGGGCCGCTACCACGCCCCATCTTTTTATTATTGATCCCCAAGGAAGGCTTATTTATCAAGGCGCGATCGATAGTATCGCCGGAACGGATCCGGGGGAGATCGCTCAAGCGGATAATTATGTCAAAAAAGCGCTCGATGCTTCCCTTAAGGGGGATCCCATTGAGGTTTCGGCGACAAAATCCTACGGATGTTCGGTCAAGTATTAATGTTTTCTCTGCCGGGCGTCTGAATGCTCGGGAGCTGCCTGGATGGGAGGCCATATGGAGCAGAGTCAAGGTGCGGCAAAAAAAAAGATTTTGCTTGTGGACGATGAAAAGGATATCCTTTTGATCGTTGCGTTCAAGCTAAAGGGGGCCGGCTACGAGGTTATCACGGCAATGGACGGCCAGGAGGGTTTAAACAAAGCGCGCGCAGAATCTCCCGATTTGATCATTCTGGATCTCATGCTCCCGAAGATCCAGGGGCATAAGGTGTGCGGGCTTCTTAAAAATGACACGAAATATAAGAATATACCGATCATTCTTTTTACGGCCAGAGTTCAAAAAGAAGATATCGAATTAAGCAGGGAAGTCGGCGCGGATGCATATATAACCAAGCCTTTCGAAGCTTCTGATTTGATGGGAAAAGTTGCAGAACTGTTGGGAAGGTAAGCAAGAAAGAATTCTTTTGTCATATCCCGGGCATATTCCTCTTGTTAAAACTGCGGAATTGAGGTAGAATTCTCAGTATTATCGCTGGGAGGCGGGCGAAAACTTACCGTTTTGATTTTAAACGGTTGATATAGATAAGGAAAGTGAACCATAAAAAATAGGTATTATCGGAGAAAAACATGAATCGAAGAATGGTTGTCTTGTTGATTTTCCTTTTGGTCTTGGTTGGGATCATTATTATTGGGAAGCAGAGGGAACAAGCTATACAATTGGAAAAGATGGAAACTCAGGCGGCCAATGAATTGCGCAGGGTTGCCGCAGAAGCCCAAAAGGCAAGGGAAATGGCCATCGAAGAGACGCGCAGAATTGAGATGGAAGCTCAAAGGGCGAAACAGGAGGCTTTAGAAAGGGCTAGAATAGCCGAAGAGGAAGCCCAAAAGGCCAAAGAAATGGCGACGGAAGCTATAGTCGAAAAAGCCACAGAGATACAAGCTAAGATCAATGATCTTGTTGCCCAAGCAACGGCCTTAATGGACGGAAAAGAATATCAGAAGGCCATTGATGTTGCTCAAGAGATCACGGCCTTAGATCCTAACAGCACCGAAGCAAAATCGATTATTGAGCAAGCCAAGGCCAAGCTGATCGAGATGGGGCAGCAACAGTTAAAGAATTTCACTGAAGGCAACACGGAAATTCCTGCGGTAGGAATTCCCGCGGTTCCAGGGCAATAACAGCGAGTGAAAAGATCATCCATACGGGGTCAAGCGCGGGTTGTGATTTCTTGACAGCCGTATTGGCTTATGGTACACTTTCAGAGTTATGAATAAGTTAACGAATCAAAAAATGCATGTCTCTTGCATTACGCTTTTTCCGGTCTGGAGAAAGCCAGCAAGGAGAGGTGCGTTCTGATCCGTTAATTAAATAATCCATAGACGTTCTCAAGCCACCGATCCTTTATTAAGATCGGTGGCTTTTTTTTTGGATAAATTCAATAACCAGGGAACGACGAAAGGGGGTGAGGATGATGGAAAAAAACAGGGTTTTTAAAAAGAACAAGATAACCCGCGATGAAGTATTAAAAGTGACAACACTGCTGTACTTCAAGGAAGCTCTTTTGCGAGAGCGGTATGAAGATTGCGCGGAGCTCATCCGGATCGCTAAGGGATTCGGCGCTGAGCCCGGTGAGGTCAGCGGCATCATTGCCGAGTGCAATCGCGGGGAAGAAGCCGCCTGGATCGGTGAGGCGAACGAAGGCATAGGCGGCCGCCTGCGGTTTTATTGACCTTTCTTTAAATCAATGAATGTGATATTTGTTGATTTAAAGAAAAGCCGTTAAACGAGAGGAAAGGCACATGCCTCACATGTATCGCTAAGAGGACAGTTCGATGTTTGAACTGTCCTCTTTTTTAGCTATTCTAATGAGAATTCTGCCCAAACAGGAAGGTGATCGCTCGGCGATAGATTATCGATTTTCCCAGCGTTCAAGACTTTGGGGCCGCGAACGAAGATGTGGTCAAAAGTAGATTTGTAATTCAGAAAATACCAATGCTTATAGGTCCAATCGACATTCGATGTCGCGTGAGTGAAATGGGATTCGGAAAATACCCGAATGATTTCTTCCTCATCCTTTTCTTTAATAGTATTAAAGTCTCCTGCCACGATACAGTATTTAATGTCTTTGTTGATCGCGTCTAAAACGGTCTGGATCTGAGCCCCCCGTTGGCGCGGTTTCATAAATATGCCCATATGCAGGGAGTAGACCATGACATCTTTTTCATTGATCTTTAATTTTGCGGCCACAGCGACACGGTGGCGGCTGTTCTCTTTGATAGAGGGGAAAATGATGTTTTCGTCATAGGTAATGGGCCATTTGGACAGAACGGCATTCCCGAAATTGTCGTGGAGCAAGGGATGAATAACGGCCGGATAAAAGATATAATTATAGCCGAGGTCGGCAGCGATCTTCTCGACAGCCGATGGGATCATTTCCTGCAGCAGAAGAATATCAGCGTCGGCAAGATTCGGATTGTTTTTTAAGAGATGGATGGCTTCTCTGATCCTTGCCGAGTGCTTAATGTTATAAGAGACAACTTTGATCGTTTTCTTGTAGATGTTTTTGTAGGGAGGATTGGCGGTCATGCTGTATCGAGGGGTATTCGAAAGGGAATAGTTGATAAAGCGAAAGGGATTGGCGCAGCTTGTCAAGGCAAGACAAAGAAGCAAGAAAACTCCCCCAAGCCGCACGGCGTGGGCGCGGATAGAGATTTTCCTTATATTTCTTCTCATTTTTCCGTGTTCCTGGATATAATAATGCATCAAAGTTTATTGAAGTATACCATAGGCCATGAATCTTCCAAAAAAAATCTTCGAAGGCTTTTTGCGGCTACGAGCCGTCCGGCGGATCGCGGCTATTTCTGTTCTTTTATGGATGTTCGCCGGGCCGGTTTTTGCCGCTCACGTTCTATACTATAAGACCTATCATTCGGGAACCGGCGAGATCTTCAACCGGTTTCATTGCTCGATTGCGAGAAATTCCTCTGGCGGGTACCAGGTGCATTGGGTCATAGAAGAAAATGGCATAGCGACGGAAGTAGATTATGCGCTCAATGAGAATTTTGAAACGATGCGTTTTCGGGTCGTGAACCTCCCCGAGCAGACGGATTATGTCGGCGAGCGAAGAAATAATTACATTTTCATCCGGGGCCAATTCAAGGGCAAGAAGGTTGAGCATGGCATCGAGATCGATGCCCGCCCTTTATATTATAACCCGAAGATCGGGTTGACGGCGTTTGTCCAGTCGGGAAGAAAGGAAGAGAAATTCTGGGGGTTCCAGAACCGGGAACTCAAAGTTTATCCCATGAAAGCGACCAATGAAGGCCCGGAAACTATTTCCGTCGGCGGGCGAGATGTCGAGGCGATAAAGGTGCACTGGACGGTTGATGATTTCCGTTCGGCATTTTTTAAGCGGACCTATTGGTTCCGCCAGGCTGACGGGCTATATCTGAAGCAAAAGTCGTCCGATGGGACGTTCCGGGAACTGGTCAGCGAGGAAAGGCAAAGCGGTGCTCCATAAATCTATGAGAGCAACACCAGATCTCTATAAACATATTCTGATCATAGCTGTTCTTGTTGTGATAACAGCGCTGGCATTCTCCCCGTGCTTGAGAAATAGTTTTGTCATCAACTGGGATGACGATGTCCACTTGCTGGCCAACGAAAAAGTCCGGTCTTTGACTTCGGAAAATATCGCAAGTATTTTCACTCAATTGATCAACCGCACCTATCAGCCTCTTCTGGTCTTGTCCTATGCGGTAGAATATCATTTTTTCCAATATCGGCCTTTTGTTTATCACTTGACCAATTTGCTTTTGCATATCGCGGTCGTTGGATTGGTTTACAAGCTTGCCTTGTCTTTGTCGCTTGAGCCTCTGGCGGCGGGGATCTCAGCCTTGATCTTTGGCTTGCATCCGGTTCATGTAGAGCCGGTAGCTTGGGTGACCAGCCGCAAGGATCTCTTATACAGTCTGTTTTATCTCCTGTCCGTTATTCTTTACTTACGGTATTTAAGGCGGAGAAGTTTTCTGTCGTATGGCGGCTCTCTGGCTTGCGCGCTTTTGGCTATTTTTTCTAAATCCATGGCGCTTAGCCTGCCGCTGGTCCTTTGGGCCATGGATTGGTTCCAGCGCCGGAAAATGGACTGGAAGATCCTAGGGGATAAGATCGAATATTTTCTTCTGATCGTTCCCATTGCATGGATAACGTATTCCCAAAATACCGGAATTATGTCGCTGAACAGAAGCGGTATTCGATCGGGGGTTATTTATCTTTGGAGTTTTATGCATTATGTGTTCAAGTTCTTTTGGCCGGTGAACTTCACCCCGATCCATGAAATGTCCGGCCCCATTGCCTTGGCTAATTCGGTGTATTTGTGGCCTCTTTTGGTGTTTGGTATCTTGATTATACTTTTAGTCCGATTTCGTCGCGACCGGCTTTTTGTTTTTGCGTTCGTGTTTTATTTTGCGTCTATTTTCTTTCTTCTGCGGACCGATGTGATTGTTTTCGGTGCGCAAATGGTGTCGGACCGGTGGGTATACTTGCCTTGTCTCGGTTTTTGTTTGTGGTTAGGAGAGCGCTTTTGGAAGATTTATTTAAAGATGGAAGGACGAAGATGGATTAAAGCCGTATGGATCTTTCTTTTGGTGGGTGTCTTTTCTTGGTTGGGCATTTCGTCGTTTAAGCAATGCCGGATATGGAAAGACGGAGGAACGCTGTGGGAATACGCACTTAAGCATTATCCGCAGAGTCCGGTAGCCAACAATAATATGGCAGATTTTTTGCTTAAACGCGGTGAAACCGGCCAGAAAATCGCTGAATATTGCCGGAGATCAATCGAAGCCTATCCTTATTATGCTGATGCGTATGTTAACCTTGGAACCGTATTAGCCCAATGGGGTCAAATGGATGAAGCCATGGCCCATTTTCGAAAAGCTTTGGCCTTGAAGCCAGAGCATGCCGTGGCTCACGCCAATTTAGCGACCGCATTGCTGCAACAAGGGAAGCGTCAAGAAGCCGCTATTCATGCCCAAAGAGCCATTGAGTTGGGATTTTCCGAAACGAGTATTTATAGTGTTTTAGAGCAATCCAAGAAGTAATGATTCGGGCTCCAAGATATTATCCCTAAGTTATTATTTCCCAAGGCGTTCCGCCCCAGGCAAGCTATTGCTTATTGCTAAAAAATGTTTTAAACTTTAACTGAACTTTAATTTGATCAATGAAAAGGCAAACCCATCGCAAGGTGGGGACGCAAAGCTACAGGGTCCTGAAATAAGGATAGCCAGTTACCAGATCAAAAGATGCTTTCTTGCGAAAGGTTAACCTATCTTGTATTTCAGGATAGGTTTTTTTGTAAGGAGGCGGCAATGAAAAAAAAGATCTTGATCCTGGATGATGAGCGGGAAGTCGTTAATTATTTAAAACAGAAGTTAGAACAGCAGGACTTTGAGCCGCTTATCGCCTCTGATGGGTACCAAGGCCTGAGGATCCTGGCGCACCAGAAAGTGGATGCCATCATTGCGGATAATGTCGCGTCGGAAATGGATGAATATACATTTTGCAAGCGCTTAAAAGAACTCAAAGACTGTGCCGATGTGCCTCTTTTAGTTTGCGCGGCCAATGCCACGGAAGAAAAAGAATACCGCAAATTAGGGATCGATGACTACTTCGTCAAGCCGTTCAAATTCGATTATCTGTTTGAATCTCTCAACCGGGTCCTGAACCAGGTATCCCATAAGATCAAATTTAAAAAAGTTCTCGTGCAGACAAATCAGCCTACGGGAATCCATTTTGCCGAGCAGCAGATCAAGGAATATGGCTTTCGCGTCGATGTTTTTGTTGTCCCGGAAGACAGTAATATCATCGAAGAGACGCTCCGCAATCAACCCGACATTGTTGTCTTCAGCGCGCTTGACCCCAAAAGCGCTCCCAGCATCATCGCATCCCTGAAAAGTTACGTCGAATTCAAGGAGCTCAGGATCGTTCTTTACGCAAACGCCCCCGAACCTGTTCGCCGGAAAAAGAATTATGATGCATTCTTGCAAAATTTGAAGATCAGCTGCCAGGAGGCCGGGGCGGATGGGTGGATCGACTCTTTGAACAAGGAGAGTTTTCTTAATCTTCTCTTTGAGTATTGTAAGGGATAAAAGCTGGCTTGTTCCGGGTTACCCGTAAATTTGCCCAAACAATCTCTGCAGTTCTTCGTCGCCTTCCTTAGAAAGCTTAAAATCACGATATTTGCGGAAGAATTCAAGATTTATAAGCATATCCAGGTTATTTTCTTCTAGGGAAATCTCTTTGAGCCTTTCACAAAAGGCAAGGCTCGCGATATTCATTTCCTGATAGAATTCAGCAAAACGGCTGAGATGCCAATCGGGGTCTTTTTTATTCTTATCCGAGAATTTCTGGAACAGGAGGTACATTCCTAAAGAACGATAGGTCTGCTCTGAAGGCGTCTGGAAGGGGAGATGATTGCGGACCAAAGGCTTTAATCGGCTGAAAACAGGGCATCCGCTGGCGGCGATTGCCAGCCCGATCATCGAGTTTAAGCCATCCGCCAAGGTTGTCTGTTTGGAGAAGTTACGTTCCGTTGTCTCGACAAGGATCCCGACGTTTTCGGGCGGTAACCCTTCCTGAAGGAATTCCATTGTGTCGATAAGGCTCAAGGCCGCCGGGCAATGAGGGTATTGAGCGCCATTGAGCGGGCAGTTTGGGCACTGATTGCAGAGAAGTTTTGTCCACGAAGGGAGAGGCTTATTCTTAACAGGGGTAAGCCGCAGAGTTTCCGCGTTAATGGAATAGGTGAACGCTTTGGTAAAGTTGTTATTGAAATTGAACCGGTATGTATAGATGTCGGGCGCGCCTGAACTATCCTCGGCTTCTTGCGTGCCGGCGTAAGAAATCCTCTTTCCCCTAATGCCGTCTTCAAAGAGGTTTTCGATTGTGTAAAATGTATCACCGATCAGAGAAAGGTTGATGTAGTACGCATGAGCATCGAGGGTCAGGATAGCGCCTAAGGCATGATCTTCGCGGCTGATTTTTAAAAGGCGCTCGCGGAAATGCGTGTTGACGGTCTTGATCGCATCATAAATGCCGCCTAAATTCTTCAGGTCCCAGTCAGGGGTTTTTCCGCGTTGAGCCAAGAGGTATTGGGCAATGAGGTAATTCGCGATTGACCGGTAGGTTGTTTCCTGTGTTGTTGCAAGCGGCAGGTGATGCCGGACCATGGGGCGCAATTTGTCCATGATCGGGCAGCCGCTGGTGGCCATGTAGATCCCGATCAGCGAGACGGCGGCCGATTTCAGGTCAGTCTTTTTGCTGAACGTGCGCTCGGGAGTCTCAACGCTTAAGCCCACGGACTTAAAGGGGAGAGGCTGGCAGAAGAAATCTATGGTTCCGACGAGTTTTTTAGCAATCGGGCAATATTCATGCTCCGCTTCCGTAAGGGGGCAATTGGGGCATTTTTGGTATTTAAGCCGGGCCCATTCCGGATAGGAGCTCCGGGGCTCTTCGAGGATCGCGAGATCCGCGCTGTTCATGCGAATCGTAAAGGTCTGCTCGTTATTCGCGTCGAACTTGAATTTATAGCGGATCGTTCGGATAGCGTCCATGATTTTTCCTCTGTAAACTTACATGAATGGTTAGGTTCTTATGATTATTTCAAAGAGATCACTTCATAGATCGTCACCGGGATTTCTTTTCCCTTGACCTTAATGCTTTCCAGCGGCCTTGCTTCAACAAGGCTCTTGATGTAAACATAAGTGGCTTCGGTAACGATTAAACGGACGTTGAATTGGCGGGTTAAGGCTTCGACGCGGGCGCCCAAATTAACGGCATCGCCGATCACGGTGTAGTCCATCCGCAGCTCGGACCCCATGTTGCCGACGACCATTTCCCCCGTATTGATGCCGATGCCGATATCCAATGGTTCGAGCCCGCGCTGCTTCCATTCCTCATGGAGCTCTTTGAGCCGCTCCAGCATCTTTAAGGCGCAGGTCACGGCGCTTTTGGCGTTTTCTTCCGGCGGCTGAAAATGAGGCGCGCCAAAAACAGCCATGATCTCATCGCCGACATATTTATCCAGGGTTCCCTTATGCGCAACGATGACTTTGGTCATGGCATCGAGATATTCGTTGAGGATGCTGACAACTTCTTCCGGTTTTCTTTTCTCCGAATACGTTGTGAACCCGCGGATGTCGCTGAACAAAACGGTCAATTCTTTCCGGTCGCCGCCCAATCGGAGCTTGGAAGGATCCTGCAGGATCTCTTCGATAACTTCGGGCGAAACGTATTTCGAGAACGCGTTCTTGATCTGCCTCTTTGCTTTCTCTTCCGTCGAGAATTTATAGCTTGTGATGCCCAGATAAGAGAAGAGCGCCAGCAAAGAAGGGGAGGCCAGATTCAGCCACAGGCCCTGCTGGAACCAGTGGAAAGAAGCCAGAAAGATGGATGCCGAAATGATCATCGTGAAAAAAAGGCCGTTGACGGAAGAAAGCAAAGACAAAAAGATGCCCATGAGGATTCCCAGGATTGCGAGAATCGCAAAATTGACAGAAGCAGGCGCCCGGGTTATGAATTGATGGGTAAGGATGGAGTTAAGGACGTTCCCGTGCGTGCCGACCATCGGATAGGTTGACTCATAAGGGATGGGATTAAAGTCATGCGTGCCCGCTGCCGTTAATCCTATGATACAGATGCTATCTTTGACGGCTTTCGCTAAAGCCGCCTCTTTTTCTTCCAATTCTTTTTGCAGATTAGCGGTTTGGTTGGGATCGTCCTGGGCGTTTGCGGCCGCGTCTCTCATGAAGAAAAGCCTATAAATTTCCCCGCCGGAAATATGGCGGAACGTATCCTGCCATCGGCCCGCCCAATTGATCAGGATTGTGCCGTCTTTATCAATAGGGATAAAGACGTCTTTGGATTGTCCGGAAATATCTGCTTTATGCAGGATAAAATATTTTCCGGGATCGAACATGATCTGTTCGGGTCTGTAGAGCTCAAGGATGCTGGCAATGGCAATGTGAGGAAAAACCCTGTCCTTGTATTTAATGAACAGCGGAACGGAACGAAGGACGCCGTCCTGGTGAGGGATCCCGTTTAAAAAACCTCCGCCCTTGACGGCGCCGGAGAATGATACGATCGGGGCTTCCATGCTTTTTGCTTTCAGAAAGCCTTGGCCCTTCGGGAGGGATTTCCCGAATTTCGCGGCAGCGGTAAATTCTTTCTGGATTCTCGGCCAGGCTTCTTGGAAAAGCTGTTGTGTATCGGGATCGAAGATCTCGAGCTGGTAAATGATGTCCAGAAGCTGCGCATTGGAAGAGCTTTCCAAGGCTGCCAGGATCTTCTCAACGATCATCTGATGCTTGACGAGATAGAAATCAGGCCTGATCCCTTTTGGGTCGGCGCCAAGCTGCCTAGCCGCTTCCTCGAGGGAGATCTCGATATTCTTTTTGATGAGCGATTGGATCTTTGCGCGCAAAAAGATCTTTTTGAGATCTGCGGCATTGAAATACGCGTTCTTTTTTAGAGAAGAGGGCAAGGCTTCGAACGGTTGGTCGAGGCGGCTATCGGCCCAATCAACCATGGCATCCCTTATTCGAGGGTAAACGCGATCTTTTTCGAGGTCATTCTTTTCGGTAATGACCTCGAATGAGTAGCCGATAAACGAATCGCTCTTGCGGAAGGACTCCGCCAGGGCCTGATCATTGTCGACGAGGGCGCTGTGGAGTTTTTGCTCTGCAGCTCCGGCGAATTCCAGAAAATTCTTTTGGACCTGATCCAAGACCCATGCGGCATCTTGCTGTGAGACGGTTTCTTTCCCTTTGAGGGCGCCGATCTCATCCGTTATGTAGCCGCTGATCTGGTCTTTGCCCTGAAAAATGTGCCCCACGGCTTGGCGATCGATGATGATTTGGTTGGGTTGGGCGAATGTGATGTCGAAAATGATCTGACGGGCCCCCAGGGAGGCCAGGGTGTCAATGATATGCGCGAGGATGTTCCGCGGCCAGGGCCACCGTCCGAGGGTGTTGATCGCTTCTTCGTCCATTTCCACAAAAAGGATTCTCGGGTCCTGGTCGGGCGGCTTGCGCAAGTTCATTTGAAGGTCATACAATTTCAGATTCAAGATCTGATAAAACGAAGACCTCTCAAGGAATACGAGGGAACAGGCGACGCCGAGGCTGATGATGAGGCAGATAACGGTTTTTTTCATGACCTATAGGAATAACCCTAATGCTAGCCCTGTTAAAATGACCGCTGATCCGGACAGCGCGATCTCCGTCGGAAAAGCGAAGCGGTCGGATATCTCGAGGTGGCGCCTGAGCGTTCGGAACAGAAGCGGCCGCAGCATGAGGACAACGGGGATGGACATTAGCCAATTCTTCCCGACAATGGCAGCGGAGAGAAGAAGAATCCTCTCCAGGAACCCGTAGCGTTTTTCAAAAAGGCTTACAGCGCCGTTGATCCTCAAGAAATCCGTCTTAAAAAGAATGATCAGATAATGGGCCGTATAGCTGACAATGATCAGCGCGGTCACATAGAGAGCGATGATATCGTTGTTATAAAGGCTGAGCCAAAATCCGCTGTTTTCGTTTAAAGGTGCTGAAATATTCCGGAGGCCTGTTAGGAAGATCGCGGAAATGAAGAGGATGTGCAAGGCTTGATCGAGGACGAAGAAAAAAAAGCCATGCTTTTTGCCGGTGAGTTTGATCTTGACCCAGTCTTGGGCGTAATGCGTCGCACTGATAAAAGCAAGAAAAAGCCAAATATCGCTGCGGTTCCTGTAAGGCCAGCAAAAAACGGCTAAGCAGCCGGTGACGATCAGCACATGGAACAAGAGCCCCCATTTATGCTTGAATTTCAGGGCATGGATCTTGTCAAATTGCAGGATGAAATCCCCCACAAAATGACCCAAGAGTAGGCGGATGTAAAGAAAAATAGGAAATCCTTTCCGTTTACGGCAATGTCACTTCCAGAATATCGGAATCGGAGGATTCGTTGTTCATCTTATCGACGGCCCTCAGATAGAACTGGAAGGTCTTATTGAGACCATCGACATAAGTTTGCAAGCCGACGACTTCATGGCTGGTTCTTGTGATGATCTCAGGAACTTCCCGGGTCGATGCGCCTTTCAGCCGATAGAACAGGCGGTAACCTTTGACGTCCTCTTCGGAGTTTCTGTCCCATTCCACCTCGGCGCTGTTGGTGCTGACGCTCACTTGCCGCAATCCCCGGGGTTCTTCCGGGCTTTCGCTGTCCGGAAAGAAATCAATAGCCTTTGATCCGCCGGCATCATCCTGGGCCGTGATCGTGATCGATCGCCCTTTCTTCCATGAAACGGATGCGGTAAAAACATTATTACCGTCGAGAGCGGCTTTTTTGTCTCCCACAAAGACCGTCAAAACCCGGTTTGTCTTTCCCCGGAGCACCACGGATCCGAAATTATCCAGATAGGCGTCGAGGACCTCGACCTGAATTTGTCCGGCCGTTGTATCGGATGCTGCAGCCAAGAGAGTCTGCTCTTTGGCTTTGATAGCCTCGCCGGCTTCGGCTTCGCAAATTTTCAATACGCCCGCGACATACTCTTTGATATTGGGGTCCTCGAGGATGATGTCTTTGAGGGTCGCATAGGCTTGCTCATAATCGCCGCTGTAGTAATAGGACATGCCCATGTTCAGTTTCGCCGGGGTCGCAAGGTCGGAGCGAGGCTTCTGGTCGAGAAACTTTTTGTAGAGATCGATGGCGGAGTCGAAATCCTTGACCTCATAAGAACGGTTGGCTTGATAGTAAAGGGATTCCGAAGGGCTCACAATCTGGCTGTGATCCATGGTCGTGCATCCGGAAGTTGCCAGAAGGACAACGATCAATAAGGGGAAACGCATAAAGAGCTCCTGTTAAAATTTTCTGGTGTATTTGAACTTGACATACTGCTGATAGTACGCCGAACTGTCGGACCAAGGGATATAAACGTTATCTTTTTTCTCGTATTTGACGTTGAATTTGTTGTCGCCGTCTTTCGATGTATAGTTGGCCTCGAACGCCAAAGTGGAAATGTCTGTTTTGTTGGTATCCGACGGGTTCTTATAATCGTTGGAAGCCGTGATGGTCGCATCGAGGCGCGAGGGGATGAAGGTATATTTCGCTTCGATCTCGTGGGTATACTGCCGATAGGATTTGGTGGTCGCGCCGTTGTATTTCTTGCGCTCGCGCTCGAAGGAATAATCCAGCTCGAGGTTCTTGATCGATGTATTCTCGATATTAAAGACGTATTCCTTGGTCTTTTCATCCGTGGGAGAGGCGATGCGGTCGTCTTTGCGCTCGAAGGTGTAAGACGGCTTGAGCTTTGTATTGATGGCGGCGAGATTGTATTCGAGACTGTTCTTGAAGGTCATGGTCTGGTAGTTCGTGCAGTCGCATTTGTCGATCTCGCGGTAATACTTGTAATCGAAAATGAATTTGGAATCTTGCGGAAGCTTGAAATCCGTGACGGACTGGACCGTGGTGTATCTGATCTTCGAATCTCCGCCGCCGTCCGGGCTGACGATTTCCGGCTTGAATTGGATCGAATGCGACGAGGGAAGCCACATCTTCGGGTCTTTGGGCCGATAGATGAAGTCGATCGTGTGGCTCGTTTTGTCTTGGGTTTGGGAGGCGCCCTCGACCTTAAAATTCCGGCCGATCTTTTTCATTTCGTAGTTGAGCGAAACGGTATCCATGACCTGATATTTTGATTTCAACAGATAGGCGAAATCGCGCAGGTGCTTGCTGACCGTGTCAAACATGTCCTCATCATAATTTCCGTAGGCTATTTCGGAGTCAACGGTCAGGTCTCCGTCCAAAAGATCGATCCCGCCGTCCACGCCCAGCGCAACCGATTCAATGGGAGTGACGCTGTCCAGGACGATCGTTTTGTTGGAGATATCCTGCGTCACAGAGAAGGAGCTTCCTAGCTCCAGGAATTTGTTAAGCCGGGAGTGTAAACGGTAGGATTGTGTCCATTGTTCGAATTCGCCGCTGGATTCGGTTGTGTTTTCATTCTTATCCCGGCGGTCGCCGTAATCTTTGGGCTCCTTGGTCCTTCCGGCGACGACCGTCATCTCGATATCCTGATAAGGCCGGTTATCGACATAATTTTCCCGGAATAATTCTCCGAGATTGACCGGCGATTCGGGGTCTTCATCGATCTTTGGGGCCGGCGTCGGCTGAAATGCGGACGGCGTGATCTTTTTCCAGACGCTGATACCCTCCAGAACGGTCGGGAAACTGACCAGGGTCGGAAAATGCTTGGCGGAAAATTTTCCGATATCGACCTCAAAATCGTTGCGCCGATTGGTATTGATCTTGTAATAATCGAGTTTGTTGTTATCCCAACGGTTGAAATAGCCTTCCCATTCTCCGGAGAAATCGATCTCCTTCGATGTTTTCCCTGTGATCTTTAGGTTGGACGTGACGTTCAGTCCGTTAATGGGGCTCGAGGTCCTGGGTGTGCGCGCATATGTTTCCCATGTTTCCGTGAGGGTCGCTTTAAGGTTGAACGGACGGGTCTTGGCTGCTTCGGCACTAGCTGAAGAAGTGATGGGAAAGGTTTCTTTGATGAGTTTATCGGCCATGCGCTTTGAGATCTCTGTGTTCTCATATTCCGCGATATAGGGAAAAGCCGCGGCTTCTTTGGCGATTACGTCCCGTTCCACATCTTCGATCAGGCCCGCAACGATATTATCTTTGTCGCCTGTTGCTCGGGCATAGATCGCGTCCGCTTCGGCCTGCCGGCCGTTCTTTTCCAAAAGATACCCATAGAATGTCAAGGAGGCGTCGCGGGTCAGCTGGGTTTTGATATTTTCGGTCCTGTTCAGGGCTTTTTCCAAATCATTATTGAGGGCGTCGGAAGCGGCCAAGAGAAGATTTCCGTTGAGGTCCGAAGGGGCGAGGTTTTTGGTAAGCGTCAATTGGCCGAAGGCGCCTTGGAGATCGCTTTCGCGAAGATAAATAGCCCCGAGTTTTTTATGGTTATCGATGTCAACCTTATCTTTTTCTACGGCTTCGATGAGGATCTTTTTTGCGTCTTCATAATTCTCCAGCATCACGTGGGTTGAGGAAAGCAGTTTATTGATGCGCGTGTCGAAGGGATTGAGCTCGAAGGCTTTCTGGGAATATTTAAGGCTCAAGGAGTATTTGCCTTCCCGGAAATACAAGAGAGCGAGATTAAAATGGGAAGGATAGTTGTTTTCCGAGGCGTTGATAACGGCCTTGAAATTTTTCTCGGCTTTTTTGAAATTATTATCGTTGGCGGATTTAACGCCTGCGTCAAACAAGGCTTTCGGATCGGACTTCGCCCAAGCTATCGATGGATAAAATGCGCTATAAAGCGTATTTGCAATAATTAATGCAAAAAGAAGGGATGCTTTTAAGGAGCATCCTTGGGGGGATCTGGCAATGTTGGTTACAGAAGAGCGCATAAGGCTTTCTTATAAAACGAACATTTTTATTGTAAAAAATATTATAAAGGAATATCTTATGTTAGGAAACATTTATATGTTTTTTTTAACAGGGAGGGAATATGAAAAAGCTTTCCGTTGGGCTTCTCCTTTCGTTCCTCGCAATGTTTTCATTCCAAGGCAACCTTCTTGCCGCAGATAACGATATCACCATTAAAGAGATCCAAGGGCTGGTCCAGGTACAAAAAGCGGCGGAATCTGTCTGGATAAAAGCCGAAGAGAACCAGATGTTGACCTCCGGCGGCAAGATCAGGTCGTTCCTGGAGTCCTCGGCCCTTCTTGTGTTCCCTAACGGGGCTGAATTCCGCCTGCGGGAGAATACCTCCCTGGATGTGAAGGATATTTCCCAGAACGCGATCGATAAGACGGCCAAACGGGAACTCAAGCTCAACGTCGGGAGCCTTCACTATAAAGTTCCCCCAAAGAAGGAAAAGGCCGCTGAATTCAAGATCTATTCGTCTACCTCCATCGTCGGGATTACCGGCACGGAGGGCGTTGTTACGGCGAAAGGGGAAGGTAAACTTTCGGAAAATATTCTTATTGAAGGGGCCACCTATAATACGGATGACCAGGGCAAAAACGGCCGTTACCAGACCAGTGGGAATGTTTATCGGAATGACGGGACAGTCGGCCGGGTTTTCAGCGCGGATGTTGTGGCGGAAGCCGATAGGGGCATGGGGATCGATCAGGGATCGATTGATCTGATCAAAAAAGCTGTTGCGGACTTTAAATTGAAGAAAGATGAGGGGTACCGTGTCGGTCTGGCGGAAGGATTGATTCGGCAGGCTTTTTTCTATTTGGAGAAAAGAGAATATGATCTGGTCAGCCAAATGATCGGGCAGGTCAACGCGTTTCTGGAGCAGACCCAAAAGATCCAGATCCCTCAAAATCTCGACGAGGGAATACGGAATGCGGTCAAAACGCTGAATGATAAAGAGGCCGGAGGCCATGATGTTTCGCGGGCTTATGTCTTGTTGGCCAAGGCCCAGGGATTGAAACAAAAAGGCGAATTCGCAGATATCCGTCATATCCTGACCCAGATCGAAAAAGATGTTGCGCTTCTGGATGAGGGCAATCTTTCTGCCGGAGCGAATGGGTCGTTTCGCGCCATGTTCGACGGTTTGCAGGCGCGTGTTCTGGAAAAGGGGCAAATGGGTTTTGCGACCAGTGAGATCAAAGCCTTGATGCGAGAAGCACAGATTTTTTATGATCAGGACGAAAAGCCCAGGGCCCATCTTTTCCTGAAAGAGGCCGAGGACAAGCTCGCTTTTACATTAAAAAGCGTTTCGGATGCTCTGGCAGCGAAGATCGTTCGTTTAGAAGAGGATATTGCCGCGAAGAAAGCGGCTGAATATCCGACCAAAGAATTTGAATTGCGGCTGGAGAAGATCAAGACGTATTTGAAACAAGAGGATTTTCTTAAAGCCAGGGAATCCATTTCTTCTATTGAGGAAGGATTGTCGACTCTGACAAAAGCTATTTCCGCTGATTGGCAGCTCAAGGTTTCCGACCTCAGAAGAGATGTAAACTACAAGAGATCAATAGGTTACACTCTTGATGAAATTCCAGGCATGGTAGGGGAGATTGTTGAATATCTGGAGAACGGCGATTTAGAAAATCTTGAAAAGACCTATGCGGAGGTGACGGAAACTTTGGCGACTTTAAAGTCGCCTGCCGGGTTTGAAGCGGATTGGAACGATTTTCAGAAGAAAATGAATGCCAAAATCGCGCAGGGTTATAAACTCACGGAATTAAATGATTTATCGCTGCAAATAAAGACCGCTATCGAAGCAAAAGATTTTAAAGCGGCCCGGCTTTTTCTGGAACAAGCTAAAAAAACATTAGCTGGGCTCAAAGACCAGCAGCCTCCTGCGGTCCAAGTGATCTCTTTTTCTGAAACGGAGGACCTGATCGCGGTCGAAGGATATGCCAGCGATAATGTCAAGATCAAGGATGTTGCGGTGAACAACTCGATCGTTAAACTTGCCTCGGACGGAAAATTTGTTTTTCGCACTATTCCCCATCCTTTAGTGAAAAGCATCTCTATTGTTGCGGTTGATCTTGAGGGCAATGTTTCGGCGCCTGTGAATTTACCAATCGGCGTGCAAGGGGAGGATGTTAATGCTCAGGCGGAAGTGAAAGATGCCTCTATAGAATATTCCGAAGACGCCTTAATTGTGAAAGGAAAATATGTCCCGGGAGGAAAAATAAAAGTCGGAACATTGGAAGCCGTATGCGATGACCAAGGGCAATTTGCCGTTTCGATCCGGCCGGAACAGATCAAGGCGGGGGAAACGATCTCGGTGGCCGGAATGGTCTCCGAGGATAGCGCCACGGCCGAAACAGTTTTGAAGATTGAAGATCGATGGGGGCCGCGCATGACCATCACGAAAGTATCCTATGACAATAGTTTTGTGCCGTCATTGAACCTTGATCCGTTGTCGTACAGTGAAAACAAAGCGACGGTTTCAGGGCAAGTCGTTCTCGCGCAGATGGCCAATATTGAGGGACGCGTTTGGGATCTGGGAGGGGAAATGGCATCCCTGGAAGCGGAGAATGTGGATATCGATATCAGGGAAGACGGTTCTTTTGTGGCGAGCTTGACATTTGACCGTTCCCGTAAGGATCCCATGGTCAAGATTATCGCCAAAGATAAATCGGGGAACGCGTCGGAAACGCAAGTGGCTTTGGATGCCGTTTGGAGTTGGCCGCAGCTGTTGGTCAACGATGTCAGGACCTTCCAGAAAACGCTTGGCAAATTCTCGAAAGAGGTCACGCTGACAGCGGACATGACCGATATTGCGATCGTTCTTGACGATGATAAAGGCCAGGCGATTGTTTCTCAGCGCTTGCCGGTCGCGGCCGTTCTGCCTCCGGAACTTGAGATCCAGGATGTCCGTTATGAAGGGGCCAAGGTCCTGATTTCGGGCAGGACCACGGCCGACGGCACAGTATCGGAAAAAGGGAAAACCCTTTTCGCGGAAGATATCGCGGTCACCAAAGATGCCATCTTTACATTGACGGCGGATTATCCGGCCGTTGATCAAGAAATCATTCTTGTTGCGGCCAATATCGAGGGAAGACTTTCCGAGGAAGTGAAAGTGATCGTCGGACCGCCGAAAGATACCAAGGCACCGGTCATCTATCTTTCTTCGCCGCAAAAAGACAAAAAAGGCGCGATCATTTCCGGTTCGGTCGAAGACGCTTCCGGCCTCGAGAGCCTGACGGTTCAGGGCGTCGATGTTAATGTCGACGAGCGAGGGGCGTTTTCTTATAAGATCGAATCGATCCAGGACCTGGCCTCTGTCGAGGTCGTCGCATCGGATATTTTCGGCAACGAAGCAAAGAAAACAGTTGCCTTCAATGACAAAGAGAAACCGAAGATTGCCATCGATGTTTGGGAGGTGAAGGACGGCCGCCTGGTCATCGAGGGCAAGGCCATGGACAATATCGGCGTTAAAGAAGTCCGGCTGGATAACGTTCCCATTGCCGTCGGAGAAGGGGCAGAATTGGTGTTTGCCTATAACGGCACATTGAGGGGGGATTCTGCGCAGAGGATCCTTACGGCGGTTGATCTTCTCAACAATATGACCAAGGAAGGCCCGCGCGCAATTATCATTCCGGCTGACGATGCCACAGCGCCGCAAGGCGGCCCCATCAGTTTGAAATACGGCAGCCCGGTCGTTTATACGACGGGCTCCGTCTCTGATCCGACGGGGGTTAAAGCTGTCTATGTTAACGGGGAACAAGTGCCGCTGTATGAGGACGGCACATTTGACATCAAGGTGAACATTGATGTCGGGCTTCCGAAAGTTTCTTTGGAATCGCTTTCCTACAGGGAAGGCAAGATAACGGTGGCCGGAAAAGCCGCGACGGGAGATTTCACTCCTGCCAAGATCACCGTTGAATCTGAGGACCTTTCGGGGAATCGCGCCGTTATTTTCAGTCAAGAGATTATGCCGTATCAACTAAATGAGCTGGAAGTTGCGATCAACGGGCGGATCGTTGAAGTCGCCGAGGACGGCAGTTTCGCCTTTGAGCAGCCGATCATTATTGGACAAAGAAAGGTGGAGGTCAGCATCCAAGACCCGTTCGATAATGGCCTTGTTGAAAATATCGAACTGGAAAATAATATTCCCGTGCTGGAATTGGATCCTTTGGACTATGATGCGGAAAATGAAACCGTTTTGTTATCGGGCAAAGTTCGGGATGAGGGAAGCGGACTGTCCTCTGTGACCGTGAATGGGATCCGTTTAGAAATCGGTGCGGAGGGAAACATTTCTTACCAGACAACATTCAATCAAGCTTCGCTGAACGTTGTTGCGACCGACTATGTCGGGAATGAAACTTCGGTGACCAAAGAAGTGACGCCTCCGGATATTTGGCCGCCGGTATTTTCTTTAAACGTCACTCCTGTTCCGGCCATCATCGGCGGTCCGGTCAGCATCGAGATTGCGGCGCTGGATTCTCGGACAGGTCTGCCTGAACTTTTGAAAGAAGCGCCCGTTGTGACAGCTGATGCGGACGGACAACTGGTCCCCTTAACTATCGATGGGGAAGGGGCTAACTATATTGCCACGTTGGATACAAAAGGTTTGGATGCGGCGCTCGTGACCGT
>JAKQAH010000122.1 GCA_029568545.1 Candidatus Omnitrophota bacterium | reverse complement strand
TTCTTCATGCGGCAAAAGGATAGATTTCATTTAAGGGTCGATTACAATACACGATGTTATACGGCAATCCTGCCTCGCGTTGCGGATAGATTTCATTTAAGGGTCGATTACAATGGGCACGGCGTTGATCGACGTGTACGATTATGTTGCGGATAGATTTCATTTAAGGGTCGATTACAATAGTACGTCGGATAAGGCCTTCGAAATGAGGGCCTTACGCCATTTTAGCGAACGAAAAAACGCTGCTTTTTGACTGGACAAATCACTTCTCCAAGCACATTTATTTCGATTTTCTGGCCGTTATACGTACTGGGTTTACAACTGGTTTTATATTTTATCTCTGAATCTTCGGTATGGAATTCCTTGATTTTTTTCCCATCCGCCACCGCATGATGGAGAAACCAGATTTGGGCTGATGTGGAAGACCAGGACGTACACCGATAATACTCGCCATCCATAAAAACAATATCGCCATTACAAAAATAGGCAATCAATTTGGAATCTGGATAATCCGGATGAACGGGATGGACAATGGGATCGCGGGTTCTCATCCATTCGGATTTCGATATCCCCGTCCTCCTGAATTCCTTCCATTCTTGCCGGTATTGCATCGCAATCCGAGCCGCGTCCAGCATGGTGACGTTGCGATACACCCTTTTTTTCTTCCCCCTTTCATCGGCGATCTCGTAAATCGCGATGTGATGGTTGTTCCCCGTCGCTACGTAACGGCCGCCCAAAAGAACGATCGAATCGTCCGCCACGGCCACTTGTACGCGGTTCACCGCCGTCCCGTCGGGCTTCGTCATCGGTTTCGTAAGGATCTCCCCGAATTTCTTAAAATTCTTGTTCGCATTCTCTTGGATGCGAAGCGCCTGTTCGCGCAAGAGACGGTCTACGATCTTTCCCACTTCGCCGGGCGATAGATCGGCAACCGGTTTATGAATGGAATACAGATTTTTTCCCTCTTTCTTTTTATCGACGACGCCTTCGTCGATCAGCCGTTGAATCTGTTTTGGGGATAACGGATGGTAATTGCCGTCCTTATGCAATCCGCCCTTGATCTTGCGGCGGGGCCGGTGCGAAACGATTAGGCTCCGAATCGCCTTCGCCGCGTCGTCCATAAAACCGCTCCAGGGATAGGGGATTTGGCTTTTGTCTTTCCGGTCGCGCCGCCGCGCCAATTTTTTCAGGGTGGAGCGGTCGGCAAAAGCGATCGCCAGGGCATCGATGGCGTGGTGGCGGTAATCGGCTCGG
>JAKQAH010000115.1 GCA_029568545.1 Candidatus Omnitrophota bacterium | reverse complement strand
GATATAGCGGCAGGCTTTAAAACTTTCCTCACGATGCGCAGCGATCACCCCAACCCAGATCGCCATATCTCCGATATTCAATCGTCCGATGCGGTGAAAACAATTGGCCGAAATGATATCAAACTGCTGGTAAGCCTCTCGAAATATATTTTCAGCTTCTGTTCGGCAAAGAGCTTCATGCGCTTCGTATTCCAAGAAGGAAACAGCTTTCCCGCCGTTTTCCTTGCGTACGCGCCCTTCGAAACAGTTCAAGGCGCCTGCGCGGTCCGAGCAGAGGCCTTCGCGCAGATCCATTTGCTCCAGCGGCTTATCGGAAATCTTAAACATTTTAATAGGTTATCTTGACCGTTCCGCTTTTAATATGGCACTGGCAACTCAGACGGGTCTGCCGATCCATCCCCAGATCTTTCTCTTCTTGGCTCAGATCGCTGAGATTCTCGGCGCCTTCCAGCACCTTGACCTGGCAGGTCCCACAAACGCCCGAATTGCACGAGAAGGGAATGCCCACGCCCTCGCAAATCGCGTCGATCGGCGAACCGTCGGGAATGCTATATTCTTCGTTATCGATGATCAATTTAGCCATCTTTTGTCCTGTCAGATCTTCGGGAGTGCGAAAACAATGTTCTTTTCCGGGTTTTCGAACTCGTGGACAACCGCTTCCGGATATTCTTTTTTGATGCGTTCCACCAGCGCATCCACGATAACCCGGGGAACAGAGGCCCCCGAACTGATGCCGACCTTGGATTTTCCTTTCAGCAACGCTATGTCCAGCTCGTCAGCGCTGTCGATAATGTAACTGTCCATTCCATATTTCTCGCCCGTTTCCCGCAGGCGGTTGCTGTTGGAACTGTTCGGCGACCCGCAAATGATGATCATATCGCAGATCAACGCCAGGCCCTTGACCGCATCCTGGCGGTTTTGCGTCGCATAGCAGAGATCAGAGCGGGGCGGAGCCACCAGATTTTCAAATTTGTCTTTTAGCTGTTTGATCATCGCTGCCGTATCATCAACCGAAAGCGTCGTTTGGGTAAGATAAGCCACTTTCGCTTTGGGATCGATCTTCAGGGCCTCAATATCTCGTTCATTCTCGACGATATACCTCAATTGCGGCTCGATATATCCGGCCGTCCCGATCAATTCTTGGTGACCTTTATGGCCGATTAGGACCGTTTCATATTTCATTTTGGAAAACTTGCGCGCTTCATTATGAACTTTGGTCACTAACGGGCAGGTGGCATCAATAAATTTCAGCTGGCGCGCTTTGGCGGCCTCAATAACTGAGGGAGGAACCCCGTGAGCGCTAAAAACGATCCTTGAGTGCTCGGGAACATCGTTAATATTTTCGACGAAAATAACGCCTTCTTTGCGAAAACCGTCCACAACATGAGTATTGTGGACAATCTCATGATACACATAGAGCGGAGCCCCGTATTTGGCCAGAGCTTTCGCGACAATATCAATCGCAAAGGAAACACCGGCACAGAATCCTTGCGTCTTAGCTAAATAAATATCCATAAATTCGCTTTCACTTCGGGGAAATTAGGTTGAATTCCTCATTAATCTTCACTATAATTGTGTCATTATAACATGGATCAATAATTAGTAAACTGGGATTTTAAGCTTATGGAGCTCAAACCTCGAAGACAAACGCCAACAGTAAAGATCGGGCCCGTTGCGCTCGGCAGCCATCATCCGGTCCGCATCCAGTCAATGACCAATACGCCCACGGCCGATGTCGAGGCAACCCTCAAGCAAACGATTGAACTGATCGAAGCCGGTTCCGAACTGGTGCGCTGGACGATCAATGACGATGCGGCCGCCCGCGCTGTGCCCGATATCATTTCGTCCCTTCAAAACAACGGATACGGC
>JAKQAH010000102.1 GCA_029568545.1 Candidatus Omnitrophota bacterium | reverse complement strand
GGCAGAGGCGAGGGCGATTGCGGAAAGGAAGGTATGGGCGCACCGGTCATAACGCATGGCGATGCGGCGCCAATCTTTCAATCGACCGAACATAATCTCGACTTTATGGCGTTGTTTATACAGGGTTTTATCGTATTCGACCGGAACACGGCGATTCTTTTTGCCGGGAATGCAGGGTATCATCTGACGCGCACGCAATCCCTCACGCAACCAATCGGCATCATAACCTCGATCGGCCAGAAACGCCCGGGCCGGGGGTAAATACGACAACAAATACGCGGCCCCTTTAAAATCACTGACCTGACCTTCGGAAAGGACCAACAATCGCGGCCGGCCTTGGTCATCACACACCGCATGAAGTTTCGTATTCAGGCCGCCTTTGGTCCGCCCGATCTGGCGTGAAGAGCCCCCTTTTGAGCCAACGACGCGGCCGTCCGATGCGCTTTTAAATGAGTCGCATCGATCATCAACGTATCGGTTTCTCCCGCCTCGGCCGCCAACGCATCAAATATTTTCTTAAAGATCCCCCGCCGTGACCATCGCACAAAGCGATTATATAAGGTCTTTGGGGGGCCATATTCGATTGGCGCATCCTTCCACATCAGGCCGTTTTTGATCACGTATATGATCCCTGAAATCACGCGCCGGTCATCCACACGTTTCTTCCCATGCGGCCACGGCAGATGCGGTTTGATCCGTAAAAATTGTCCTTCGCTTAACCAGAATAATTCTCTCATGATCCGGGCTCCTTTCCCCCGTATCACAAGTGAATCACATCTTCATCCCCCTGTGAATCCATATTCATTGGGTCTGGAGCCTAGGCCATTTCGCAACGTGAGCATAAAACTCGGCAAGAATGCCAGGCAGTGCCGCCTTCAGGGCAGGACGATACTCATCAAGGGCGGCTAATGTTTCTTGGTCAATCTCAACGAAAGATACACGATTTTTAAGAATTTCTGCTACTCCAGATAAATTGGCCATTTTTCACCTTCACACAAAATGATAATAATTTCAGACATAATACTATATATGAATGTTTAAGAATGGTTAATTTATGTATTAAACATCATTTCCGATTTATAATCATTCATCTACGCGAGGACAGAAAACGATCA
>JAKQAH010000099.1 GCA_029568545.1 Candidatus Omnitrophota bacterium | reverse complement strand
TATTATCAGGTTCTGGGCGTCGATAAAAAGGCCACCGCGGAGGAAATCAAGAAAGCCTATCGGAAACTGGCCGTCAAGTGGCATCCGGACAAGAATCCCAACAACAAGGCGGCCGCGGAAGAGAAATTCAAAAAAATCAGCGAAGCCTATGCCGTTTTAAGCGACGCGGAAAAACGCCGGAATTACGACAATTTCGGTTCCGCCGATCAGTTCCGCCAGCAGTATTCACAGGAAGACATTTTCCGCGGATTTGACCTGGATGAAATTTTGCGCAGTTTCGGATTCGGAGGCTCAAGGGGAGGGGGTCGAACGACCTTTCGCACCGGAGCGAGACGAGGCGGCTATACGGAGTATGACGACCCGCTGGCCGGTATTTTCGGCCAGATGGGCGGCGGCGGCCAGTATGCCGATGTGCCGCAAAAAGGGCAGGATGCTGAATACAATTTATCGATATCATTGGAAGAATCCGTTATGGGCGCGGACAAGAAGATTTCGCTCCAAATGGAAAACCGGATTGAAGATATCAATGTCAAAATTCCCTCCGGCATCAGCACGGGGAAGAAACTGCGTCTTCCCGGAAAAGGTCTGGCCGGCTATCAGGGCGGCCCCAACGGGGATCTTTACCTGAATATCAATGTCTTGCCCCATCCAATCTTCGCCCGTGACGGAAACGATCTTTATATCGAAAAGACCATCAAATTCACCCAGGCGGCCCTGGGAACCACCATCGACGTCCCGACG
The DNA here is from genome assembly GCA_029568545.1 of Candidatus Omnitrophota bacterium. Lineage (GTDB taxonomy): Bacteria > Omnitrophota > Gorgyraeia > Zapsychrales > Zapsychraceae > 2-02-FULL-52-10. Next base: position 369 of record JAKQAH010000099.1, on the reverse strand, counting down.
CTTGACGGAAGCGTCAAGAGATTGAAAATTGCACCGGGCACACAAAACAACACCAAGATACGCATGAAGGGTTTTGGAGTTCCGGGAATGAAGGGAGCCCCCAAAGGGGATCAGTTCGTGAAGATCAATGTCGAGGTTCCGAAAAAGCTGAGCGATAAGCAGACTCGCATGATTGAGCAGCTTGCAGCCGATGGTATTTAATCTTCCGCCTTTGTAGAAAGAGAGAATTGCCGATAATCAAATTTAACTTTCTCCAGACTATCGACATTTTTTATATTACGTCTTATAAGATATGTTATGTCAACATGAACGTTCCCAGAGCCTTTGCGATCAGGTCGCTTTCCCCTGAACGGACCTCCGCTTAGATCG
>JAKQAH010000098.1 GCA_029568545.1 Candidatus Omnitrophota bacterium | reverse complement strand
TTGTTAGGGGACTTACCCCGGAACAGAAGCGGGAATTTATCATCAAAGACAATGGGTCATGGGGCGAATGGGACTTCGATCTGTTGGCGAACGGATTTGATGATCTCCCTTTGGCTGATTTCGGTATCGACTTGCCGGGGGATTGGCTAAAACCGATTGGCGAAGTAGAACCTCCCGAACTAAGAGACGGGGATCGTGAACCATTCCGGCAAATGACCTTTACCGTCCATGATGAACAATTCGAGGAAATAGAGGCCGCATTAAAAAAGGCAAAGCAGGCAGGCGGCGCGGAATCGGCGGTCAATGAAAACAGTAACGGCAACGCACTAACTTTTATCTGCATGGAGTTCAACCGTGGGTGACGCCAAAAGCATCATAGTCAAGCCGATAGCCGCCACGGACGCGAATAAGATCATCCGGGCGCTACATTATAGCGGTAAGGTCGTAAACAACAGCCAGTTACATCTTGGCGTGTTTTACAGGGGGAGATGCGGTGGCGCGATGCAGTTCGGGCCGTCATTGGACAAGCGGAAGATTGTCGGGCTTGTCAAGGGAACGCTCTGGAATGAATTTCTTGAATTGAACCGGCTGGCTTTTGCTGATTGGCTGCCGCGAAACGGTGAAAGCCGGGCGATTGGATACGCGATGCGATTTATTAAGAAAACTTATCCGTGGATGAAGTGGATTATTTCATTTGCCGATGGGACACAGTGCGGCGACGGCACGATATACCGGGCGAGCGGGTTTTATCTGACGGGGATTACAAAGAGTTGCGGTTTGTATGAGATGCCGAATGGAGAAATATGTCAGATTGTTACCTTTGCCGACGGCGCAAAAGGGGGGGGGAAAACAAAGCGAAGGCACGGTTATCGGGAAGGTGAAGGGGCAACCAGATTTATGAAACGGATTAAAGGTGCCAAAGTCCCAGGCTTTCAGCTTCGCTACATCTACTTCCTCGACCCCACAGCAAAAGACAGATTGACCGTCCCGATATTGCCCTTTTCGGAAATCGAAAGGCGCGGGGCCGGAATGTATAAGGGAATTAAGCGTGACAAGCAGGCGATAGGTTCCGA
>JAKQAH010000074.1 GCA_029568545.1 Candidatus Omnitrophota bacterium | reverse complement strand
GTTGACTGTCATGGTGGAAGTTATGCCTGAAGCGTGAGCATCGTTGCGGTTTAAATCGCGGCTCCGCTCACGGATATCTTTTAACTCCGGAAGAATGTCCGCGTCCGCGGATCCGCCGCCCGGGATCCATGACGACCGAAGCCGGTCGCGTGACGCGCCTTTGTAAGAACTGAATGATTTGGTGATTTTGATTGCCTCGCGGTACATGCGCCGTTTGAGACCCGCGCGGGGAGAGAAAAAAGAAATAATGCCGTCCAGACGTTCGGATAATTTTTCCGTAAGAGGCTTTTTCATGACGGCCTCCCAAATGAAACGTATGTGGTCGTTCCGCCTGAACCGGCGATCTCGCGCCTGAGCTGATCGCGCAACTTGTAGAGATCCTGAAGCGGAATGTACTGAAGGTTGCGGCCGCCGATCGAATACGACTGCACCGCGCCGCCGGTTATCCGGGCATTGATCGCGGTCTCAACGTTATCGAGCATTTCCTGCTTTGTGGGTGCGGCCATTCTTCCTCCTCGTCAACCCAATAAAAAAACCCGACTCCCCCTTGCGCAAGGAATCGGGTTTTTTACTGCTTATTGGGCGCGGCAACAGTGATCAGCTGTCCCGCAACAAACTTGTTTTCTTTAATATTACCTGAACCCAGTCTTTTAACAATGGGGTCGTTACCAAGATTTGGAATAATTCATTTTTCCTTATCGCTTTCTTCAACGCTCTTAAAACACGTTCCGCAGTCTCTACACCGGTGATATCGGATCGGAAGACGGCTTGCATAACACGTGATATTTTTGCTTTTGCATTTCGGGCATTTGACCGGGATAAACCTGACGCCGTATTCCAGACTTTCATCGTTCGGACGTCCGCGGGATTTCTCCGGAGGCCGGGAGTCCCCGCGGTTCGGAAGCCAGTTTGTTTTTCTTTCAATCCATTGCCCCATTAAATCCACGACCCTTTCGTTTTGCGAAGCCATCCTCCCCGGCCAGACTCTTCCATGACCGACTGATGAACCCGGGGCGCGTCCTCCTTGCGCATATTGAGCGCCCGGATGATATCCGCGGCCGCCAGCGCGTAAACTTCCGCGTCCAGATAGTGATTTGCCGCGGCTTCTTTCTTTTTTTGCCAGACCTCCTTGGCCTTGCCGGTCGTCCTGTTGCGGATCAAGACTTTATGCTCGGAAGTGAACTGCGTCAGATAATCGTCTGCGGGATTCTTGAAGAGATGCCACTTGCCGGGATTCTGCGACGTGACCAAGCGGTTGAGTTTGTCTTTGTACTGCGTGACGTTCAAATTCCACAATACAAGGCCGCCCGGGATGACCGCACCGGTGCGGGAATTGATATCGACCTTGTTCGCGCGGTAAAACCTGCCGCCG
>JAKQAH010000048.1 GCA_029568545.1 Candidatus Omnitrophota bacterium | reverse complement strand
AAATGCTCGCCTTCGTTGACTTCGCGTTCAATCTCGGGAATAATGATTTCGCGGATGATCTCAGCAGACACACTTGCGTCATTCTGAGGCGAAGCCGAAGAATCTGGACTATTGAGATCCTTCACTCGGCCTTCGGCCTCGTTCAGGATGACGTTGTTTATTTTTTCATGCTGCATGGCTTGATAGTCACTATCGAGCATGACCTTCAGCCGGGCATTCACCACATACACCGTCTGCCCGTGCTCATAAACGGTCGCCGTCTCCGGAAGAACCCACACCTTGTTAAAGGTATTGACCGGAATCTCCGATGTCCCGAATTGCTCTTCTGCCTTCTGATAAACTTTATCCCAGAACGTCTTGCCGAGCTCTTTCTCGGGATACATCAAGGATGCCGTCAACTGCTTCAAAATATAATCCTGCGCGAGCATATCTCTGCCTAACTCGGTCTTGCCCAACTCTTCGGGAATGATGCGGTCGTTTTCGTACGGAGAAAGGTTGACCCACAGGTCATCCTTGGGGATGGTCATCGAGGCGAGAAAATATTTGACCAGCTTTTCGGATTCCTGCTTGACTTGATCTATAGAGAATTTTGTATTGCCGCTGTCGATAATGAAATCAAACTTGAGAGGATCTTGCGGATCGATCGTCATGCCCTTCAACAACACCGGCGCGAACGCCGGGCTGGGCGCGATCATTGTTCCCGGGACGGGAAGATTTAAAAGATTGATGCTTTGGGCATAACTCGCCGTCGGACCTAACGCAAGCGAGAGCGTCAATAAAAACGCGATCACGCTGGATAGGCAACGGTAATATATATTGTGCTGTGGGGCAATAAAAAAGCCACGCATAGAATCAACCTGCTTTGATTCCTTCCGTGGCACGAATGGAAATTCAAGGAATGATACTTCAGTTTCCTTTAATTTAGATTAACTATACCATATATACTATTTAATGGCAAATAATTTTCGGCATTGGGAAAGCCAGCTTTAGAAGGGCAATTTATCGATATCTTCAGGTTTTCTGATATTGTAAACCTTAAGATCAGGATCGATCTTGCGGATGAGACCTCTGAGAATATTGCCCGGGCCGATCTCTAAGAAGTTCTTAACTCCTTGTCCTGCAATGAATTGAACGGACTTGACCCACTGCACAGACGAAGTAATCTGCTTGGCAAGATTACTGCGGATATCTTCGGAGTTCGAAGCCGGCTGGCCATCCACATTGCTCACAATCGGGAACGCCGCCAGTTTGAATTTCATGGCATTAAGCTCATTTTGAAAATTCGGCACGGCAGATGCCATCAGGCTGGAATGAAAGGCGCCGCTCACGTCCAATGGAACAACGCGCTTGGCTCCCTGTTCTTCAATAATTCTGGAAGCCGCTGCAACTCTTGACGCTTCGCCGGTAATAACCGTTTGCTCCAAAGAATTGAAATTGGCGATTTCGGCTCCGGTCTCAGCGCAAATCTTAAGAAGCTCATCATGATCAAATCCGATAATGGCCGTCATCGCTCCTTTTTTTACATGAGTCGCTTCTTCCATAAAAGCAGATCGGCGCTCAACCAGCCTGAGCATTTCCTCAAATGAAAGGACGCCAGCCGCTGCAACAGCCGTGCATTCGCCGAGGCTGAGCCCGCAAGCAAACTGGGGTTGGATATTCTTGAATTTGGGATGAGCCTGAAAGGCGTGAAGCGCAGCAATGCTGTATGTGAAAATAGCGGGCTGGCAATATGCCGTCGAGGTAAGTTTTTCCTGCGGGCCGTTAAAGATTACCTCGGTCAAACCGCTAATAACGGAATCGGCATGATCGAAAACTTCCCTGGCTTCGGGAGAAGCATCATAGAATTCTCTGCCCATACCGACTTCTTGAGCGCCCTGCCCGGGAAAAATGTAGGCCACGTTTATCATGTCAACTGTTCCCGCTCATTACCACTTGACCACATTCGCCGCGCTCACCAGACCGGCGCCAAACGTCACGAGAACAATATTGTCTCCTCGCTTGATCTTGCCCTGCTCGACAGCTTCATACAACGCAACCGCCGTCGATGCCGAGGACATATTGCCGTACTTATCAATATTGACGAAGACTTTTTCTTTGGGAAGATCTAGTTTTTTCGCAACAGCGCTGAGGATCCGGTCGTTGGCTTGATGGGGAATAACCCAATCGATGTCGGAGAGTTTCATTCCGGCTTTTTTGATGACTGTGAGCGCCGCGTGCGCCATCGAATTGACAGCCGCCTTGAAGAGCTCCTTGCCCTGCATGCTGATCCGCGGCAGATCCATGGTTTTGACCGTTTGATCGCAGGACTTCCGCTCTTTCGAAATGATCTCCATCAGTTCGCCGAAATGCCCCTCGGCATGCAGATAGTCGGCGATAATCCCGCGGTCACCCGGCACTTTAGATAAAACACAAGCACCGGCACCATCGCCGAACAAAACGCACGTGCTGCGGTCGTTCCAGTCGATATAGGTGGAGATTTTTTCCGACGCCACGACCAAGGCATTCTTGTACAGGCCGTTTTGGATGAACTGCTTGGCCGTCGTGATGCCGTAAAGATACCCCGAGCATGCCGCGCTGATATCGAATGCGGTCGCCCGGCGGGCGTGAAGCGCTTTCTGGACCAGACAGGCCACCGACGGAAAACTGGTATCCGGACTGATGGTCGCAACGATGATCAGGTCGACATCGTGCGGATCAAGTTTGGCGTTTTTCAGGGCTTCGCGGGCAGCGTTGATCGCCAGATGGCTGTTGCGCTGGCTCTGGTCGGCGATGCGGCGTTCGCGGATTCCTGTCCTTGTGATAATCCACTCGTCGGTCGTATCAACCATTTTCTCAAGATCAAAATTTGTCAATATATGTTCGGGCAAATAATGGCCCAAACCGATAATACCGACGTTATTCATTCCTTCGTTCCTTCCTGATTTTTTATCGGGATGCCTGAGCCACTTTTTCGGCCATGACATCCAGGATATTATGCTCGATTTCACGGATAGTTGCCTTGATCGCATTCTTGATCGCTTTAGGATTTGAGCGCCCGTGGCTGATCATCACAATGCCGTTCACGCCCAGAAGCGGAGCCCCGCCATATTCGGAATAATCCGCAAGCTTTTTGATATGATTCAAACGGGATTTCATCAGAAGAGCGCCAAACATCGCAACAGGGCTTTTCTTGATCTCGCGCCGCAATAATGACGCCGCGCCTTCCATCAACCCCTGAGAGATCTTGATAACGACATTCCCCATGACTCCGTCACAAATGATACAATCGTTTTCGCCCTTAAAAAGGCCGTTGGCTTCGACATTGCCGGTAAAGTCCCCAACGCGCTCTTCCATCATCTTATACGTCTCTTTGTAAAAACCGCTCCCCTTACCGGCTTCCTCGCCGATGTTGAGCAGCCCGACTTTGGGATTGATAACGCCGAGAACTTCTTTAGCGTAAACTTGGGCCATCAGGGCGGATTGGAACAAATGTTCCGGCTTGGGTTCGGTGTTCGCCCCGACATCAATGAGAAAAGCGAATTTCTGAAGGGTGGGGATGACCAGGCCGATGGCGGGCCGCTCGATCCCCCTTAACATGCCCAGAAAGATCGTCGACGCCGCAACGACCGCACCGGTATTCCCGGCGCTCACAAACGCATCATATCCCTGCTCCTTGAGCAGATTGACGCCAACGGAAATAGAAGAATCTTTTTTTCCGCGGATACTGACCGTCGCCGGCTCATTCATGGCGATGGTCGTGGGCGCATGAATGATCTCGACGCGGTCCTTGGGGTAATTATATTTCTTAAGCTCGGCCAGAATTTGCTCTTGGATCCCAACCAGCGTAATGAACACGTCAAATTCTTTGAGCGCTTCAACAATGCCGGCAACCACCGATTCCGGAGCGTAATCGCCGCCCATTGCATCAACCACGATTTTCACGGTCCATCTCCTCTTTGCGGCTCATCGCCGCGATTAAGCGATGCGTATTTAATTCTTTTCCGCTGTTTCTTCGGGCGTCATATCCAGAACCGGCTGGTTCTTGTAATACCCGCAGAAGGGGCAAACCCGGTGAGAAAGGATCGGCTTACGGCATTGGGGGCATTGGGCAAAGCTCGGAAGCGTGACCTTATAGTGCGTCCGGCGCTTGCGCTGGCGCTGCCGCGAATGTTGTCTTTTTGGATTTGGCATGAAATACTCCTAACTATTTTTGACGGCATGTTGATGCTGGCATGCCTGTTTGTTTAAATTCGCTCCGCAATCGATGCAAAGCCCTTTGCAATCTTCCCGGCATAGCACGCGCACCGGAAGGTTCAAGATCAGCTCCTGGCGGATCTCTTCGTCCATCTCGACAAATTCGGGATATTCTTTCGTGCTAAACGTAAGCGTGAACCTTGCGCTCCAGTCCTGCTCGAGCTCTTCCAGGCACCGCGAGCAAAATGACGCGAAGCGGCTTGTCGACGTGATCTTCGCGACGATCTCATCTTGGGCCCGGACCACTTTCGCCTTTATTTCAAACGGCTGAAGAAAGCGCAAGACATCCGTCTGCGCCATTTCAATCCTATCAACCGCAAATGATTCTTGAAGGTCCACCCCTTCAGGACCAAGCTGCCGGACCAGAATTTTCATTCCCGCGCCCTCTTTACTTTTTAATGCCCAGCTTCTTCCTGAGCTTATCCGCTATGGAATCCGGAACGAACGAGCTGATATCCGCGTCAAGCGAAGCAACCTCCTTGATCAGCTTTGACGAAAGGAACGAAAATCCTTCCGACGGCATCAAAAAAACCGTCTCGATCGTGTCATCAAGGCGGCGGTTGGTCAAAGCCATTTGCAGCTCATATTCAAAATCCGAGATCATGCGCAGCCCCCGGATCAGCACGCGGATATTTTTTTTGCGCGCGTAATCGATCACCAGCCCGCTGAAGCTCTCGATGCGGACATTGGGAATATTCCCGGCGACTTCTTTCACCATCTCCAGGCGCTCTTTGGTGCTAAAGAGCGTGTTTTTATTGGTCTTCTCGGCCACGGCCACAATGATTTCATCGAACGCATGGGATGCGCGCTTGATCAGGTCGATGTGCCCATAGGTGATAGGATCAAAACTGCCAGGATATATCGCGGACCGGCTCAATGGCTAACTCCGTTTTCCAAAGGAGCGATAGTAGTATTACTACTATAGAAGGATAAATAGGTTGTTCCGTAAATTGTTTGCCTATAAAGAAGAAATCTACCTTCATTTTGAGGTAGAATTTCGCGTTTTTCGTGCTGAATTACGACCGTGCAATTGGGCTGTAATATATCATAGCCCCCCAGCGTTTTCAAGGCTTTTTTTGCCAGTTCTCGCCCATAGGGAGGGTCAATAAAGATAATATCAAATTTTCGGCCTTGGCGGGCAAATGTTTTGATCGTGGCAAAAGCATCGCTTTGGATCACCTCGTAATTATAGAGGCCGGCCTTGGCCCCTTTTAACAAAAAGCTGATATTTTCGCTGATGACCGCGGCGCATTTCGGATCATTTTCCACCATGGTCGCCTTGTTCGCCCCCCGCGAAATGGCCTCAAGCCCGACCGCGCCGCTTCCGGCAAACAGGTCCAAAAACATCACTCCCTGCATATCCTGCCCCAAGATATCAAAGAGCGCTTTGCGGGCAATGCCCTGGGTCGGCCGGATGCCGGCCGGCATGTAAAAATTCCGCCCCCTTAGTTTACCGCCTATTATTTTCACGATGAGCATTTCCTTTCAGATACAAAATTATCAGAAAAATGCGAAATCGCCCCGCAATCCGTTTTTGGGCGAGCAGGGGATACCTTAATCCGTTTTACAATTACCCTGCCTTTACGTTTGCCAAATAGGTTGGATAACGCTTGCGGATGATCTCGCGGATATAACGATTATGCTCTTTTGCGAGCTGCGGATCCTCCTCGGTCAAGAGCATCGCTTCTTTTCTGGCCAGTTCCAG
>JAKQAH010000043.1 GCA_029568545.1 Candidatus Omnitrophota bacterium | reverse complement strand
AATATCGAGCGAAAAACCGGCATTAATGCCCGCCAAATCCAGGGCGGCTCCGCCATCGTCCAAGTACTGTCCGGCTCTTGCCCGATAGATCTCATTGGCTCCGTGGATCGTCTTTAAATTCAGGATGGCCTTGCGCTCGTGGGATTTGATAACCGCTTTTTGATAATTCGGGACCGCAAAAGCGGCAAAAATGCTGATCGTGATCAGAACCACCATCAATTCCACCAATGTAAACGCCTTTTCGTTTTTTTGCCTATCCATTTTTCCCCGGCTCCAATCTTGAGGCCTGAAAAGCCCCAATAAAAAAAGACAATCTCAACGATTGCCTTTTGACATTATTTCCATATCCGAATCATGTTCTCATTCTACAATACACTTCCCCACAGAAACAAGATATATTTGAAGCGCTTATTGCTCGAAAACGTAAATATTTTTGATGGCCTGGGTTTTCTGGTTGACCAGCGTGATCATTTTATTGGTGATCTTGACAATGATGTATTCCCCGAAGACGCTACCCTCATCATAAACCGTTCCGTTGATCAGCACCGACGGAACGCCCTGGCGCATGGCGATGCCGCTGATCTTGTCCGATTGGAATTCATCCTGAACGGCCTCTTCCTCTTTTTGAAATGCCTCCAGGCGCTCGCGCGTGCGCATCTTTTCCTCCATCTCGCCGATGCGCTCCACAAGGACCAGTTCGTCGCGCAGGCCCTTCAACGCCTTGCGCTGGACACCGGTATACCAGGACCCCGCGATCAAGACAGCGATCAGCAGAGCCAGAATGACAAATGTCATCCGGCATCCGGATTCAATAACGCAATATCGTACGAATTTATTGTTCATTTTCCAAATGTTGCAGCCGCCGCGACAGCTCGACAGCTCGTTGATAATCCGCGGGCGTATATGACGACCGCAGGCGATTGATGGTCAATTGGGTCAAAAGGATTTTACCCCCAAGGATCAAAACGGCCGCCGAACACACGATCAAAGCGGCTGCCGTCATTTTCGCCATTGCCTGCCGCTGTTTCAAAGAAAATGCCCGGCCCCTCAGAAGGTCCAGCGATAAGATATTTTCCACGGACTGCAACGCGGCTTCGACATCGATAAAATGGCCCTGGGTCACGTTCTCGCAAAAGAGATGCTTCACCTTCTCGGCCACCCGCGTCCCCGGCGGGATATCGCCGGAGAAATAAACATGGTCGAATTTCTTGAGCGAGCCGGTCGCGCAGGCGCATCTTAAGGACTGGACGACCTCATGCTCGATCTCGTCGGCATCTTCATAAAAGATCTCTCTTAAGAAATCACACTGGCCGTTCGAGAAGACCGCGCAGTAAATGATGTTCGCTTTGGAGAAATCGAGCAGGCAGATCCGGCCGCGCTGGGTCCCGTACTGATGCAGGAACGAGTCGATGCCGGCAATAACGGTCGGCATGATCTTCACGGGAACATAATGCCCCTCATCCAGGACCGACAGATATTCTTTAAGAACTTCTTTGGGAAAACAGACAAAGATCCCTTTGGCCCTGGTTTCATCGGATTGAAGGACTTGATAATCGATGCCGATCGCATCAAGCGGCAAGGACAGCAGCTCAACGGCTTTCAACACCAGCTGATCCTTAATTTCTTTTTTATCTGTCGTATCAAGCTGAAAGGGCGCGACAAGGATCTGGGGGTTATTGAGCGCCAAGGCCACAAAATGCGCCGCCGCCCGCGACCGAACGCCGTCAGACGGCAGCGAGGCTCGGAGCTCATCGACAGAGGACGCTTGAAAAGCATGTACAATGTTTTTATCACTTTTCATGTTTTCAATAAACATTAAATTTCTTGCCACATAGCCAGGCTGCCAGTCTTTATCTGCAAATCTTCATTGCTAGCAAGAGCCTCATCATAATGAACATAAGAGCCTGAATTGAGTATGATATCATTGGCGACAATAGCTCCGAATATTTCGATGTTACTGGCTATTTCCACTGCACTATACGGCGATACTATTGTCCCATAAAAACCATTATTAGAGCTGATCGTGATTGCTGCCGTCGCGAGATCCCCTTTTTTATCCAGAACATCCTGCATCTGATTTGTTCCAACGAGGATC
>JAKQAH010000039.1 GCA_029568545.1 Candidatus Omnitrophota bacterium | reverse complement strand
GAAAGGATCTCTTCGCGCGTGCGAATCAGGGCCTCTTCGAAACGGGCAATCTCGATAGGGATCTCTTTTTCCATGATAGCTCTCGGCGGAACAATGAAATCCTGTTTGTCGAGGATAAAGGCCGGGCCTTCAGCAATACCTGCCGCTGCGGGAATACCTTTTAAGATGATTTCGTTCATACGATAGCATCCTTGGTTAGCAGTTCTTCGAGTTCCGCAATCACTTGATCGGCATCATCGCCGTCCACTTCCAGCTTCAGCGTAACCCCAGGCTGAACGCCGAGCGTCAAGATCCCCATAATGGATTTCCCATTGACCTTCTCTCCATCCTTCTGGATCGTCACGTTGGAATTATACCGTGACGCGATCTGGACAAACAGCGCGGCCGGACGCGCATGTAATCCCTGCGCGTTCTTCACGACGATTTCCCTGGCGATTTGAGGCATCCTGCTTAACCTTTACCTTTTAATGACCCGATGCGTTTCGATCAATCGGATAATCGCCGCGTTCAGTTTCGACGAGTCATGGCGAACATAATCCGTTACTCCCAAAAGATCGGTGGCTTCAACCTTGTATCCCATCCGGCGGATTTTATCAATATCCGCTACAACTGGGAAAGAAACCTCTTCTTCATAGCGGCCCAGCGCATCTTTCGGCGCTTGAGCATTATTGATCAGGCACGCATCCAAAATATCTTTATTCGCATGATCGATGATGGCCCGGACATGATCGCTGGCTGTATATCCGTCTGTTTCGCCGTGCTGGGTCATAACGTTGCAAACATAGATCCGAAACGCGCGCGACTTGGCAATAGCTTCGCTGACCCCCCGAATGATCAAATTCGGGATAACGCTCGTGTACAGACTTCCCGGGCCTAAAATAACAACATCCGCGTCAGCGATGGCCTCCAAAGCATCTCTGGTCGGATAAGCGTCACGGTCCGTCAAAAAAAGATGCTTGATGTGGGAGTTGGGATTGGGGATCTTCGCTTCCCCTTTCGTCCGCGTTCCATCCTCATATTCGGCAATCAAATGGATATTGCTGACCGTAGACGGAACAACTTTCCCCCGAATCGCGAGGACGCGACTCGTTTCCTTAACGGCCCGCTCGAAATCGCCGTCTGTCAGCTGAACCATGGCCGTCAAAAAAAGATTCCCGAAATTGTGGCCCCGCAATTCGGAATTCTCAGAAAACCGGAACTGGAACAATTGCCCCATCAGCGCCGGCGCATCCGCCAGAGCGACAAGACAGTTGCGAATATCTCCCGGAGCGACAATATTAAATTCCTCTCGGAGACGCCCGGATGAGCCTCCGCTATCGGCAACGGTCACGATCGCCGTAATGTTGGATGTGTATTCTTTGAGGCCAAAGATCAAATGGGAAAGGCCATGTCCACCGCCGATCGTTACAATCTTCGGCCCTTTCTCCAGATACCGGCGCTGATAAAGAATCGTGACTAAATCCCTCTCGCCCTTCGGAAGGAACAGCGTCAAGAGCGAGATGATCATCTTGCTCATTCCTAAGACGATCAGGACCATCCCGCAAAGAATCCAAACAATTCCCAAGACGCTGATAAATGTGTACGGTTCAGCCGTTAAAATGGCCCCGAAACTGACAACCACAATCCCGAGCAAAACCGTGAAAAGCCACCGCTTCACTTTCATGCCGGGATAAAGCCATCTGAAAGGATTTTTCCGCATATTTACAGTTTAGCCAACCGTCCGTCTTCCTGCTGGATAATAGCCAATATGCTTTTATCGTCTTTCGCCATCTTGATGCTGTCGCGGATATACTTATCCTTTAAAAGACGAGAAATTCTTGCCAATGCTTTAAGGTGAGGACCTGCGGAATCCACAGGAGCGACTAAAAGAAAAAAGATGTAGGCGGGTTCGCCGTCCAACGAATCGAAATTGATGCCCTGCTTACTGACACCCAGACAGCCGACTAACTTCTTGATATTCTCATACTTGCCGTGAGGAATCGCAATGCCCTGCCCGATCGCCGTCGAGCCCAAGGCTTCGCGCGCCATGAGAATCTCCAGGACTTTCTTTCTATGTTTTTTCTCGAACGAGCCGGCGCTGATCAAAAGGTCCAGCAGTTCGGCGATCACATCCGCCTTTGTCGTGCTTTTTAAATCGCACGAAATGGCTTTTGCACACAGAAAGTCACTGATTTTCATGGAACGATCCTCCTCGAATTGAATTTTAAAGCGGCGGATGGGATTTGAACCCACGACATCCACCTTGGCAAGGTGGCATTCTAGCCAACTGAATTACCGCCGCAGAGCTTCAATAATGTTTTGTTTTGGAAAAACGCATGGCAGCCTTTATTTAAAACAAGGCCGCCGCAAAGATCATATCTGCCGCGCAAAAGATGTCTCATGAAAAAACATGGTGGGCGGAAGAGGACTTGAACCTCCATGGATTGCTCCACTAGTTCCTAAGACTAGCGCGTCTACCAATTCCGCCATCCGCCCTTGATCTTTACAACATTTTAGATGTTCAAGAGCAAAATTGTACACCTAAAAATTTGATGGGCCACCCGCGACTCGAACGCGGCACACCAGCCTTAAAAGGGCTGTGCTCTGCCAGATGAGCTAGTGGCCCGTAAAATTTCTCGAGTTATGGAGCGAACGACGCGAGCAAACATACCTCGGTGAAATTTTACGTCCCAAGCACGTGAACATCAGTGTACCGTGGGACGAGGAGACATCTTTTTTCAAAGAACTGGGGCAACGAACTTCATTTATTTCTCTGTCAAAGCCTTGTTTTTCTGCTCCAGCAAAAGATCAATTTCTTTAATATGCCGATCGGTTAATTTCTGAACTTCCTCATGCGATTTAAAATACTCGTCTTCCGAGATTGTTTTTTCGCTCTGGAATTTTTTGAGCTTGTCATTCGCCGCATGGCGGACCGTCCTCAACGAAACCCGGGATTTCTCGGCCATATCCTTAACAACTTTGGCCAGTTCTTGCCGGCGCTCCTCCGATAACGGCGGGATGGATAAGCGCATAATCTTTCCATCCGTCGACGGCGTCACGCCCAGATTGGATGTCAAAATAGCTTTCTCGAGCTCCGGAATGACGCTTGGATCCCACGGCTGAATGACGATCGTGCGAGGGTCCGGCGTGGAAATCGACGCCAACTGCTTAAAAGGCGTTGCCGTGCCGAAGTAATCGACATGCATCCCTTCGATCAGCCCGGGATGCGCCCGTCCGGTGCGAACCTCAGAAAATTCTCGTTGCGCGGACTCGACGCATTTTTTCATCTTCATTTCAGTTTCTTTGAGAACCTCTTTTACGTTCATTGCTGGCTCCTTATTGAACGATCGTTCCGATCTTCTCCCCGAGGACCACTCTTTTGATATTGCCTTTTTTCAACAGGCTAAAGACCACAATAGGCAGATTGTGCTCCATGCACATGCTGATCGCCGTAGCATCCATCACTTTTAAATTCTTTTTGAGGGCATCAATGAATCTGATTGTCGTGTATTTCTTGGCCGTCTTGACTTTCATCGGGTCGGCCGTATAAACACCGTCGACTTTCGTGGCCTTTAAAATAATGTCGAGATTCAATTCTTTCGCGCGTAACGCCGCGGCGGTATCGGTCGTAAAATACGGATTTCCCGTTCCGGCCACAAAAATCACGACGCGGCCTTTCTCCAAATGGCGCAGCGCCCGGCGGCGGATATACGGCTCCGCGATCGCGGACATCTGAATCGCCGTCATGACGCGCGTCGGAATGCCGATTTGCTCCAAAGCATTCTGCAGGGCCAAGCCGTTAAGAACAGTGGCCAGCATTCCCATGTAATCCGCCACCGACTGGTCCAACCCGAAACGCTTTGATTCAACTTGCCCTCGGAAGAAATTCCCTGCGCCGACAACGAGAGCGACTTTTGTCCCGAGCGCGCGGACCTCTTTAATCTGTGAGGCAAAGGACGCGCAAACCTCGGCATCAATCCCGTGAGATTGGCTTCCCAACAACGCTTCTCCGCTGAGCTTCAGAAGAATGCTTTTATAGATGGGCTTCTTATTCAACTTCATTGACCTTGTAGCGGACAAACCGGTTGATAAAAATATTTTCCCCGATGCTGGCGATAAGCTCATTCATGTAATCCTGAACCGTCTTTTTGGGGTCCTTGACAAACGGCTGGGTGAGAAGACAATGTTCCTTGAGAAATGTCTCCTGGTCCTTTTCCCCGGCTAAGACATCCCCCGGCACATCCTCTTTCTTGATATAGGAAGGATTGGTCGCTGCAATGTGCATCGCGATATC
>JAKQAH010000022.1 GCA_029568545.1 Candidatus Omnitrophota bacterium | reverse complement strand
TCGTGAGCAATGCTTTTATTTTGATGCTTTGCGTTTAGAATGCTTCATGTTAGAATAATGGCCTTTGAAAGTTGATACGCCGCATCCCATCATGATCACGACCAAAAATATCAGAAAAAGTTTCGGAAGTACCCAGGCGCTCAAAGGGATTTCCTTCGAGATCCAAAAAGGGGAGATCGTCGGTTTTCTCGGCCGCAATGGGGCCGGCAAGACGACGCTCATGCGTATTTTAACGTCCTATCTACCGGCAACATCCGGGCATGTAACGATTGACGGAAAAGATATTGCCCGGGATTCTCTTTCGGCCCGCAGAAAAATAGGATATCTACCCGAGACCCCGCCGCTTTATCCGGCCATGACCGTCAAGGATTATGTGACGTTTGCCGCGCGGCTCAAAGATGTTCCGGCCAAAAACATCCGGAAACAAGTGGAGAAAGTCTTGGACGAATGTTACCTGCGCAATGTGGCGGATAAAACCATCGCGGTGCTTTCGAAAGGCTATCAGCAAAGGGCGGGGATCGCCCAGGCGATTATTAATGATCCGGCCATCTTGATTCTCGACGAACCGACCAACGGCCTGGACCCTGTCCAGATCCGGCGGATGCGTTCCTTGATCCAGAACCTGGAGCGGGAACGGACCGTGATCATCAGCACCCACATTCTCTCGGAAATCGAGCAGATCGCCCGCCGCGTGCTGATCATCAAAGAGGGAATGATTGTGGCCGATGATGCGATAGGAAATCTTTTGCGCGATGAGCATGGAGCGGCGTGTAGCCTGGAAGACGTTTTCTTGAGGATAAATGCATGAACAAGATCTGGGCCATTGCCAAGAAAGAATTGTCCGGGTACTTCAGGTCTCCGATCGCCTATATCATTCTGATCGTTACGATCAGCACCTTCAATATTTTCTTTTATATGATCATCGACAGCAATCAGGAAGCCACCTTGCGCGACATTTTCAAGGTCATGGAATTCCTGCTCGTCTTTATCGTGCCGCTGCTGACGATGAAGCTGTTCGCCGAGGAGAAGGCTTCCGGCACGATGGAATTCCTGATGACGACGCCGACCTCCAATACGGCCATCGTATCCGGAAAATATCTTGGCATCCTTATTTTCTTCACGCTGATCATCGCGATGACTTCCCTGTATTATTTCATTATTGAGTATTTTGGCGCGCCGGACCGCATAGCAACGCTGACCGGCTATATCGGGATATGGATGGAAGGGGCGCTGTTCATCGCGATCGGTCTTTTGGTATCATCGCTGACGCGCAGCCAGACTATTGCCGCCATCTGCTCTTATCTGGCCTTGTTTTTTCTGTATTTTTCCATCAGTTTTATTCAATATCTGCACGGGCCGGCGGAGGCGCTGGTCCGCTATATCGGTGTTTTCAGCCATTCGGAAAATCTTGCCGTGGGCATTGTCACGGCCTCGGATCTTGTCTATTTTCTGGGAGGCATTCTTTTTTGCCTTGTGTTAACGCGGTTGAGCATTGAAAATCGTTTATGGCGCTGAAAGATAACCTGAAAAATGTTTTTATTTTATTCCTGTTGGGCGTCGCGCTTTTGGCCTACGGGCTGGGGGCGTTCTATGTTTTGCGGCGCCTCTTGCCGTTTGATGCCGCATTGATCCTTCTGGGGGCGGCTTCGTTCTTGATCAGCCTGCTGAGATTGAAGGCATTGATGCGAACGGCGCTTACCTTTTATCAGTGGAAAAAATACGGGCTTTTCGTCCTTCTGGTGGTTCTTTGGGCGGCCTTTTTCGTCGAAATCAATATGATCGTCTACCGGCATAATGTGCGCTGGGACCTGACCCAAGCCAAGCAGCACACGCTGACGGAAAGCACCAAGCGGTTGATTGCCGATCTTCCTCAAAAGATCCGCATGACGGCGCTGTATGTCGGATTGCCCCCAAAATATCTGGAAGATTTGTTCTGGGAATACGCGCGTCTTTCGAATGGGAAAATTGTCACAGAGATCGTGGATCCCATCGTCCAGATCGGGTATGCGGCGCAGTTCGGCAACGTGATCAGCGGCAAAGAAAAGAAAGTGGTCGTCCAGTCCGGCAAGGAGCAGCGGGAAATCGATTTTACCGGCGAGCCTTTGTCCGAGGAGCAGTTGACCAATGCGATCGTCCGCGTTACCCGGCGGATCCGCCGGGCGTACTTCCTGATCGGCCATAGCGAGAATAATATTTATGAAGACGGGGATACCGGCTTTAAAGTTTTCGATGCGATGCTCGCGGCCAATAATGTTATCAGCCAGCGTCTGATGCTGGGTGTTCAAGGGAAAATCCCGGAGGACTGCGATGTTTTGAT
>JAKQAH010000149.1 GCA_029568545.1 Candidatus Omnitrophota bacterium | reverse complement strand
TCTTGCCAGCTTGCTGCCGTTCACCGCACCGGAGCAGGAATTTCTCGATCGGATTTTGGACATGGGCGAGATAGCCCCCGAGCTGCTGACCGGTGACGAGGCCCTGCAGAACCGCATCCGGCGCCATCCGCTTCTGGAATTGAAAGCCGTGAATGTAAGAAGCCACAAGAAGGGTAGTTGAAAATCGATTCCTCTCCAATGAGGCATAAAAAAGTCCTCAGGAGTGATGCCCAGCTTTCATTACCCAATTACCTTGGTCATTACTTTACAAAAAATATCCCCTGTTTCCCTTGCATTTCCCTGGTTCCCTCTGAATGAGAAAAACGGGATAACTACTCGAATCTTCACTTTCTTTCGTTATCCCATCTTATCCCTCGTTGTCCCTGATCGTGCGTTCAGGGTCTAGTGGGTAGGAGTGCTCCCGTCGAGGATCAAATCCCCCGAATACGGGATTCCGGCGAGTATCCCAGTGCATTATCCTTTGATTGTCTTGAACGGAACCAACACGCCGTTTGCCTTTAATCCGTCAAGATAATCCGCCCATATCTGCATCATTTTCCGGCGTTCTTCAAGGTGGGCCGTCCGATTGTAAGCCCGCCCGTTCGGGTCACGCACGGCATGGGCAAGCTGATGCTCGATGTAATCAGGCCGGACATGCAGGACTTCATCGAGAATGGTCCGCGCCATTGCCCGAAAGCCGTGGCCGGTCATGGTTTCCCTATCGTACCCCATGCGGCGAAGCGCTGCGTTAACGGCATTGTTGCTCATTGGCCGCGCGAAGGAGCGCCCGGACGGGAAAACGTAACGGCTTGGCCCGGTCACTTCCTTCAGTTCCGTCAATATCTCCACCGCCTGGCGGCAAAGCGGTACGATGTGTGCCTGTTTCATCTTCATCTTGTGCGCCGGTATGTTCCAAACGGCTTCGTCAAGATCAATCTCCGACCATTCCGCATTGCGCAGTTCTCCGGGGCGAGTGAAGAACATCGGCGCAAGCCTCAAGGCGCACTTCACAACAAAATGCCCCTGATAGCCGTCCAAGGCCCTTAAAAGGGGGGCAACTTCTTTGGGCTCCGTAAGCGCAGCATGGTGCCTTTCTCGCGGCTGCGGCAAGGCTCCTTTAAGATCGGCCGCAGGGTCGCGCTCTGCCCTTCCCGTGGCAACGGCATATCGGAAAACCTGCCCGGCAATCGTCCTGATCCGGTGTGCCGATTCGAGAGCGCCCCGGCTTTCCACCCTGCGAAGGACGGCGAGCAGTTCAGGCGCCTTGATTTGATTGATCGGGCGTTTACCGATCCATGGAAATAGATCACGCTCCAACCGGCTCATAATCGTGACGGCATGCCCAGGCGTCCACGTCGGCGTGAATTTCGTATGCCATTCCCGGCCAATGACCTCGAAGGTTTCGGTTTCTTCTGTTTTTGCCTGCTTCTGTGCCTTACGAATGGAATCAGGATCAATGTTGTTTGCAAGTAGCCTCCGGGCATCTTCCCGTTTGCGACGTGCGTCTTGCAGACTGATTTCCGGGTACGATCCGAGAGCAAGCTTCTTCTCTTTTTTGTCGAAACGATATTTAAACCGCCACAACTTACCACCGGAAGGCGTTATCAGAAGATATAGACCGCCTCCGTCAAATAGCGCAATTGGTTTGTCTTGCGGTCTGGCTTTTTGGACCTTCATATCCGTCAAAGGGATGATTCGTTTCGGCATGGTAATATCTCCACTTTTGGGTACCCGCATTACATTATGGGTACTCTTTGCTTCATTTTAGGTACCCATAAATCCCGGATTTTCATGAATCGTATAGCATGTTATTAGACGGAAATCAAGAAAAAACCCGCTATTTCTAACGGGTTTTGTACTTCTTTGTATTGTATTGGATTATGTCTTGGTGGAGGCGGCGGGAATCGAAC
Source organism: Candidatus Omnitrophota bacterium (assembly GCA_029568545.1). GTDB lineage: Bacteria > Omnitrophota > Gorgyraeia > Zapsychrales > Zapsychraceae > 2-02-FULL-52-10. The sequence continues at coordinate 130 of JAKQAH010000149.1, read as the reverse complement.
CCGCGTCCCACGGCATAAAAATTTGATTTTATTAAGCATATATTGTCAGTGACTGGAGATTGACAAATTTCCTCTTTTTCTTGTCCGGATTTGCATTCGGATATGAAGAGGTTCTTCCCATCCGATCGAA
>JAKQAH010000144.1 GCA_029568545.1 Candidatus Omnitrophota bacterium | reverse complement strand
AACGATCTGGCGCGTCTGTTCCGCCGAATGAAGCTCGCATTTCCCCATCGATCTTATCCAGCGAAGCCGTCAAAAGGTCCTCGTACTCTTTCTTTTTGAGGTCAACGGCAATCTGCCAATATTCTTCGGGCGTGAACTTTTCGATCTCGCGCTCCCGCTCGACAATGATGCGCAAAGCGACGGACTGGACGCGCCCGGCGCTGAGCCGCGAGCCGACTTTCTTCCACAGAAGCGGGCTGATCTTGTAGCCGACAATGCGGTCGAGGATGCGCCGCGCGACCTGGGCATCGATCAGCTTTTTGTCAAATTCTCTCGGATGCTCAAAAGCCTTTAAGACGGCTTCTTTCGTAATTTCCTGGAACGTTACGCGGTAAACCTTTTTCCCTTCGCCGATATGCTCGACCAGATTCCACCCGATCGCCTCACCCTCCCGATCGGGGTCCGTCGCGAAATAGATCTTCTTCGCGCTTTTTGTATCCTTTTTCAATTTCGTCAGGAGCTTCATCTTATCGCGGACCACGATAAACTTCGGCTGAAAACCATGCTTGAGATCCACGCCCAAAGTGGACTTCGGCAAATCGATCAGATGCCCCATCGAAGAAAGCACTTTGAACTTTTCGCCTAAGAATTTATTGATGGTCTTGACTTTCGCGGGAGACTCGACAATAACGATCGCTTTAGACATGAATGATATTACCTCACAAATAGTTTTCCCGGCAATTGCTTCACCAGATGTTTAAGTTCCAACTGCAGCAAAACGGACATGACAGGCACACAAGAGCCGCAATGCGCTGTCAATTCATCAATATGGACCGGCCGGTCCGTGATATGGCCATACACGCGGCGCTCAGGTTCCGACAGATCGGCCGGCACCCTCCCAGCATTTTTGTTCGCCTCTCCAACTTTTAATGAGGACGAAATCTGCGGTTGCATTTCCTCGAGAATATCTTCCACGCACGTGACGAGCTTCGCCCCTTGCTTGATCAAATTGTGCGCCCCGAACGAAGACAATTGATCGATCTTCCCCGGGACCGCGAAGACTTCCCGCCCCTGTTCCAGCGCAAAATCAGCCGTGATCAATGCGCCGCTGCGCTCCGCCGCCTCTACAACGATAACCCCCAAAGATAATCCGCTGATGATCCTGTTGCGCCTCGGGAAATTATAAGGGACCGGTGGCGTCTCCATAGAAAATTCCGATATGACAGCCCCCGATCCTGAAATCTCATCAAACAAATCTCTATTTTCCGGAGGATAGACATTTGTCAGCCCGCTTCCCAAGACCGCGACGGTTGTTCCTTTGGCCCTGAGCGCTCCCCGATGCGCTGCGGCATCGATCCCGCGCGCCATGCCGGAAACCACCGTAAAACCCAACTCCGCCAGCCGGACGGCAAACTTGCCCGAAATCTCCATCCCATACAGCGATGCCCTGCGCGATCCCACGATCGCGACAGGCAAAGCCCCTTGTAAAGGCCATTGGCCTTTTGCATAAAGCACAACCGGCGCATCAGGAATGGAACGCAATAGATCCGGATAATCGCCGTCCAGGAACGTCACGATCTTTGCTTGCGCTTTGCGTATTTGATTATATTCAGCTTTCAGGAATTTGTCTTTAGGAAAATCTAGAATATTCGTTATGGCTTTGGATGAGATAAGAGGATTTTCAAAAAAATCTGCTTCGCTTAATGACCATATTTTCTCAGCGGACCCGTAGCGGTTCAGCAGCTTGCGAATGCCGGCATTGCCCAACCCGGAAACCGCATTGAGAAGCATCAATCCTTCTTGTTCATTCATTTCTTAATACCTTCAAAATATCCTCTGCCATCGCATCAATAGGCTTATCCGCGTCAATGATCACATCGGCTTTTTCATAATAGGGCCTTCGTTTGGCCAAAAGCTCTTCAATCTTGGCCAGGGGATCCGCTACGTCCAACAGCGGCCGGTGTTTCTGATTCTTGATATTGGCGTAAATACGGGCCGAGGGAGCAGATAGATAGAACACCAGACCGTTCTTTTTCAACTCCGACATATTTTCGGGATCCAAAACAACGCCGCCGCCACAATCTAAAATAATACCGTTCTGAGATGAAGCTTCTTTGACAACCTCTTTCTCTAACTTCCGGAAATAAGCTTCGCCCGAATCCCGGAAAATCTCTGTAATGGAACGGCCCTCGCGTTTTTCGATCATGCTATCTGTCGAAAATACTTTCCGTTCGAGGGTTTTTGCTAACTTGTTGGAAGTCAGAGATTTACCGCTTCCCATGAAACCGATTAAAACGATATTTTTCATAGTTTTCATATAATATCCATATTAATACTAAAGACAGAGGATTCTAACACAGATTTCTGTATACTGTCAATCACGCAAGCGAAAAGGAATTGTTGGGGAAATTCAAGGGGGAAAATCTTTTGTCTAGTAGAGCCCGTAGCCGCGCATGATCCAGCCGATAATCGCATCGCCCCAAAACAGGCATATCAGGGCGCCGAGAACTAAAAACGGCCCATAGGCAATGGCTGTATCCTTGGTCCGTATCTTCTCGATAATTCCGTAGATAGCCCCAAAGAAAGGAGCGATGAAAAATGCGAGAATACCCATCTTCCATCCCATGAAAGCGCCGACCATCGCCATGAGCTTCACGTCTCCGCCGCCCATCGATTCTTTCTTAAACAGGAAATCGCCGAGAACGCCCATGAGATAAATGGATCCGCCCGAGACCAGCATGCCGAGGAAAGACAGGCCGAACGAATGAAGGTGGTTGAGGATAAACGGACGCCCGCTGATGGCCACATGATGCAGCTGAGGAATAAAAAGGCTGAACACCAACCCGGCAATAGTTCCTCCAATGCTGATCTCATCGGGAATAATCCGATGCTCAAAATCAACAAAGGTCGCCACGATAAAACCGGAGACCATGACAAGATACGGCCACAAAACAGCGGTCAACCCATAGTACCGGTAAAACCCGAAGAACACGAGCGCCGTAATAAGCTCAACGAGAAAATACCGCGGGGAAATTTTCGCGCCGCAGGACCGGCATCGCCCGCGCAAAACAAAATAGCTGATCAGCGGGATATTGTCATGCCAGGCAATCGTTTTCTTGCAGTGAACGCAATGGGACCGAGGCATGACAATCGATTTTTCCTGAGGCATGCGGACAATGCAGACATTCAGAAAGCTTCCGACGATTGCTCCAAGAACAAACATAAAAATTCCTATGATATCGATTCCCATTACCGACAAGCTCCTTCCTCCAAACACCGGCGCATGATCCTCTTGACATCGTCGCTGAGCTCGATATCCGCCCAATGCTGGAACGCGAGAACGCCCTGATAATACAGCATGGCTAGCCCGTTGGCGGTCTGTGCGCCGCGGACTTTGGCCTCTTTTAAGAATATTGTTTCCGCCGGACGATAGATCACATCATAGACATGCATGCCGGGATGGAACATCTGCGGATCGATCAGGCAGGGGTCGTTCTTTTTCATGCCGACCGGAGTGGCATTGATCGCGAAATCGGCGATCTCGATATTCAAATCATCGATGCTCTGCGCCGCCTTAACAATGGAAACATCGATGCGACGTTTAAGATCATCAATGAGATCTTCCGCCTTATTTTTGACCGCATCATAAATGCGGATCGAGGCCGGCCGCTCTTTAATCAGGCACAACGCTGCGATCATCGCCCGCGACACACCGCCGGCTCCAATGATGGCCACCTTCTTCTCTTCCGTCTTAAATCCGATCTCCGCTAAATGCGATAAAAAGCCCGGCGCGTCCGTATTGTACCCGGTCAATTTTCGTTTTTCATCGATAACGATCGTGTTGACCGCCCCAACCTTTTCCGCAAACGGGCTTAACCGGTCCATATATTTGATCACCGTCTCCTTGTAGGGTACGGTCACATTCAAACCGAAAATTTCGCTGTCATCCGCGCGCAGCTTTTGAAAGAACCCGTCTAAGGCCTGTTCCTCCAGGGAAAACAGCCCGTAGGAGGCATCGACCCCCAGTTCCTTGAAAGCCGCATTATGCATCAAGGGCGACAAGCTGTGTTCGACGGGATAACCGACAATTCCGTATAAGGATTTACGTTCGTTCATCAATGATCCTATAAAAAACTAACGGGGGCAAATATGATCGGAGAGATCAAACCTTCGGACCGGAATCCTGCGACAGCGCTTTGTTGACGGCGTTGATGTACGCCTTTGCCGAAGCCTCCAAGATATCCGTACTGGTGCCCTGGGTAATAACGTTCTTGCCGTCGATCCTAACCTTAACCGTCACTTCACCCAGCGCGTCTTTTCCGCGGGTCACCGAGTGAATGGAATAATCCAAGAGCTCCCCTTTGACCTTGGTGATGCCTTCGATAGCCTTATAACAGGAATCCACCAACCCGTCACCCGAAGAAGTCTTTTGATAGGTCTTGCCTTTCGATTTTAAAACAACTTCGACCCGAGGCGCAACATTTGTTCCGCTCTGGGCGGACAGGCTGACAAAATTCCAGATCTTCTGAAAGACCTTCATTTCATCCTCAACGATCGCGAGCAGATCCTCGTCAAAAACATTTTTCTTTTTATCAGCCACATTCTTAAAGCGCTCAAAGGCCTTATCCAGCTCGCTGTCCTTTAATGTGATCCCAAGGCTTTTTAACCGTTCCTTGAACGCATGGCGCCCCGAGTGCTTTCCCAAGACCAAACCGGTCCCGACAAACCCGACATCCTCCGGACGTATAATTTCGTAGGTCGAGCGCTCCTTTAAAATCCCGTCCTGATGGATCCCGGCTTCATGGCGGAACGCGTTGCCGCCGACGATCGCCTTGTTGGGCGGCACGACAAACCCCGTGTACTTACTGACCAGGCGGGAAACCCGGCAAATCTCCTGAGTTTTAATACCGGTCGCGCATCCGTAAATATCCGAGCGCGTCTTGATCGCCATCACGATCTCTTCCATGGACGCGTTGCCTGCGCGTTCGCCCACACCGTTGACAGTGCATTCAACCTGACGGGCCCCCTGCCGCACGGCCTCCAAAGAGTTCGCGACCCCAACGCCCAGATCATCATGGCAATGGACAGAAATCACGGCTTTATCGACATTCGGAACATGGGTCTTGATTTGGGCGATCAACCCGCCGTATTCCGCCGGAATGCTGTAACCGACGGTATCGGGAATATTCACCGTTGTCGCCCCGGCTTTGAT
>JAKQAH010000128.1 GCA_029568545.1 Candidatus Omnitrophota bacterium | reverse complement strand
TTTCATTTCAACGGTCATACTTTGCTGGGCAAACATCCTCCATGCGCCAAGGCCCTCGCCAAATACAGGATCAATCCCGGGAATGTCGGAAAAGGGAACCGGCATGACGAAAATTTCGCGCAAATCATCAAGATCGCGATTGAAAATAACAAAGCGGTGCGCATCGGCGTCAATTGGGGGTCTTTGGATCAGGAATTGGTGACAGACCTTATGGATAAGAACGCTGCCCTCAAAAAACCAAAAGAGACCAAAGAAGTGATTTATCAGGCGATGGTCCAAAGCGCCTTAACAAGCGCCGAGCGCGCCCAAAAACTCGGCCTCAGCAAAGATAAGATCGTTCTCAGCGTTAAGATGTCCGTCCTGCAGGATATGGTTAACGTCTATTCCAGCCTCGCCGAAAAATGCGATTATGTTCTTCACCTGGGATTGACCGAAGCGGGAGGGGATATCCAAGGGATCTCGTCAAGTTCGGCGGCGCTGGCCATTTTGCTGCAACAGGGGATCGGCGATACGATCCGCGTATCCTTAACTCCCCAGCCTCGTGTTGCGCGCGCACGTGAAGTCGAAGTTTGCAAAAACATCCTTCAATCGATGGGATTGCGCTATTTTCAACCGAACATCACAAGTTGCCCCGGATGCGGTCGCACAAGCAGCGATTACTTCCAGCATCTCGCCAAAGACATCAGCGAATATATCGACATGAAAATGCCGGCTTGGCGAAAGAACTTTCCCGGCATCGAACGATTAAAAATCGCTGTTATGGGTTGTGTGGTCAACGGCCCCGGCGAAAGCCGTCATGCTGACATCGGCATCAGTTTGCCCGGAATATCCGAACAGCCCGTCGCCCCCGTCTATGTAGATGGCAAGCAACGGGGAATGCTCAAAGGCAGCACTATTAAAGAAGAATTTATCCGTATCCTGGAAGACTACATCAAAGAAAAATACGGTCAGAGGAAATAGATTTTTTAAAACCGCACCCGCCGCTCGATCTCGCGACCTTTTAACAAAATATATTCGCTGTATCCAGCCTCACGAGCTAAGATCATGGCTTTATCAAAATCCCGTCCGACATCGTTGGGATCATGCGAATCCGAGCCAAACGTCAGCGGGACTCCCGCCGCCGCATAAATTTTGAGATTCCACAATGAGGGATACATTTCTTTGACCGGTTTGCGCAGGCCCGAAGTGTTGATCTCAACCGCCACGCCGCATTCTTTGAAAACCTGAGCGGTTTTCTTGACTTCTCCGGTAAGATCTTCCGTGGGGAAATTACCAAACTTTTTCACCAGATCTACATGCGCCATGATGTCATACATGCCCGTTTTTGCGCATTCGCGCAGCAATTGATAATAATCGCGATAAACTTGGTTGATATCTTTATGGCTCCATTGCTCGCGCTCTTCAGGATTGTCAAATCCCCAATTCTTGATGAAATGCACGGAACCGATCACATAATCGTAAGGATAATCCTCTAAGATAGCTTTTGTCTTGCTTTCATATCCCGGAATATAATCCGCCTCGATCCCGATCTTGATGCGCAGGCAATTGCTGTATTTTTTCCGGACATCCTCAACCATCCGGTAATATTCGGGAAGCTGCTTGATATTCATGGTAATGGTCGGGTCCTCATAATGGACAAAAGGCGCATGGTCGGAAAATCCGATCTCTTCCAGCCCGACTTCAAGGGCCGTCTCGGCATATTCTACGGGTTCACCCACCGCATGGCCGCAAAGCGGCGTATGCATGTGGTAATCAGCAATAGGAATCATTCGGTTACTCCTTGATTGGCATAACGTTATCTAAAGCGGGCCTATTATAGCATACGATCATAAAAATTGAAGAACTTCTCGTTTCTATAATAGGGAAGAGTTTGACTTCATCAAAAGACTATGCTATCATGCCGCTCTATGAAAGAATGCTACCAGAAAATCATTGAGTCCATCGGAGAGGACATCAAACGCCCGGGGCTCAAAGACACCCCCGAACGGGCCGCAAAAGCCTTCACGTATCTTACCGATGGCTATAAGCAAGACATTGATAAAATCATCAATAACGCCCTGTTCCCATCCGACAATGACGAAATGATCATTGTCAAAAACATCGAATTATATTCCCTGTGCGAGCATCATCTGCTGCCGTTTTTCGGCAAATGCCATGTCGGCTATCTTCCCAACGGCAAGATCATCGGGCTTTCCAAAGTTGCCCGTGTCGTTGATATTTTTGCCCGCCGCCTGCAGGTCCAGGAAAACCTTACCCGCCAGATCGCCGAAACCCTGTTAACATGCACAAAAGCGCGGGGCGTGGGCGTTGTCATTGAAGCGCAGCATTTATGCATGATGATGCGGGGGGTAGAAAAACAGAATTCGGTCATGACAACCTCGTGCCTGCTCGGCGATTTCCGGTCCAACAGTTCCACGCGGTCCGAATTCCTGACGTTGATCCAATAAACGTTCTTACGCGCCATGGCAACCATCCGCATAACAAACTTGAAATTGCGCGCCTTCATCGGCACCGAGATTCGGGAACGTAAGCGCAAGCAGAAAATAACCGTCAACATCAAAATTGATTTTGATGAAACGAGACCCTGCGAAAGCGACGACATTAAAGATGCCGTTGACTATCAAATCATCACCCGTGCGATTATCGAGAAAGTCGAAAATTCTCGTTTTTTCCTGATCGAAAAGCTGGCAAAGGCGATTTTGGATATCGTCATGCGCCATCCGCTGGTCCGTGAAGCAACCGTGCGCTTGGATAAGCCGGGAGCCATCCGTTTTGCGGACTCCGTTTCCGTTGAGCTCATTAAAAGAAGAGAATAACGGCTGATTATCCGGCAATCCAAGATCAGTTATTTTTTTCTTGCAAAAGAAAGTTTAGTTGATATCATAAACGCACATCCGAAATAAGGGATTCCATGGAAGGGATGACATATGCGCTTTAAAGATGAAGTAGTTATGGTAACCGGCTCCTCGCGGGGAATCGGCAAAGAGATCGCTCAAGCCTTTGCGGAAGAAGGGGCGATTGTCGCCATTATTGATGTAAATGCGGAACTAACGGAAGCGACCACCCAAGAGCTCACGGCTCGGGGCCTAAAGGCCGAAAACTTTGTTTGCGACGTGACAAACCTCAAAAATGTCGAGGAAATGGTCACAAAAATTCTTGACAAATATAAGCGGATTGATATATTAGTTAACAATGCCGGCATTACGAAGGATAATTTACTCCTTCGGATGAGCGAAAACGATTGGGACGCCGTCATTAATGTCAATCTTCGTGGTCCTTTCGTTTGCACCAAAGCCGTTACCAAAGCGATGATGAAGGCCCGTAAAGGTCGCATCATCAACATCGCTTCGATCATTGGAATCAGAGGGAATGCCGGTCAAACCAATTACGCCGCCACAAAAGCGGGCGTGATTGGATTTACGAAATCCATCGCGCGCGAGCTTGCTTCGCGCGGCATCACAGCTAATGCAATCGCTCCGGGATATATCCAGACACCCATGACCGCGAAACTCAGCGATGCTGTTCGTGAAGATCTTCTTAAGATGATCCCCTTAGGGACGCTGGGAACCGCCAAAGATGTTGCGGGCGCGTGCTTGTTTCTTGCCTCAAAGGAAGCCAGCTACATTACAGGACAAACAATCGTCGTTGATGGCGGAATGGCCATTTAGTTACTTGTGCAGGACAAAAAAGGAGGAGAATTAATGGCAGTCGAAGAGAGAATAAAGTCAATCATCGCAGAACAACTCGGTGTCAAGCCCGAAGAAGTCACGCCGGAAGCCTCTTTCATTGATGATCTGGGGGCGGATTCCCTCGATACCGTTGAGTTGATCATGGCGCTCGAAGAGGAATTCGGCGTTGAGATCCCTGATGAAGATGCCGAAAAGATGACCTGTGTCGGCGACGCCATCAAGTATATCAACGAAAAAGCTCCTCAAAAAGATTAACACCAAAATCATAAATATCGTTTCTATCATCAATACAAAGCCTCGGCGTCCTGCCGGGGCCTTGTATTGTTAGGCGATCCCGTCATCATGGAAAAACGTCGTGTTGTCATAACTGGGCTGGGAATCATTTCCCCGGTCGGCAGCGGAACACAAAAGTTCTGGAAAGCCCTTCTTGCCGGCCAGAGCGGCATCGGCCCGATCACGCGTTTTGATGCGAGCCAGTTCGATTGCCGCATTGCCGGCGAAGTCAAAGATTTCAACCCTCTGGACCATTTTTCCACCAAAGAAGCAAGAAACCTTGCGCCTTTCGTGCAATATGCCGCTGTTACAAGCGACGAGGCCATCAAACATGCAAAATTAGATTTAAAAAATATCGATTTGCACCGGTTTGGCATTTTGATCGGTTCCGGTATCGGAAGCATTGAGACCCTGGAACATGAATATCAAAAGTATTTAGAGAAGGGGCCATCAAAGATCAGCCCGCATTTCATCCCGAAGATCATTATCAATGAAGCGGCCGGCCAGGTCTCGATCCGTACTGGGGCACGAGGGCCATCCACCTGCATCACGACCGCATGTTCCACAGCCACCAATGCTATCGGGGATGCCTTCCGGTTCATTCAGTACGGTGATGCGGACATCATGATTGCCGGCGGAACCGAAAGCGCAACAACAGTCCTGGGAATCGGCGGTTTTTGCGCGCTCAAAGCGTTGACGAAAAACAATGATCACCCCGAAAAAGCTTCCCGGCCTTTCGACTTGAACCGCGATGGTTTTATCATGGCAGAAGGGGCCGGTGTGGCCGTTCTGGAATCGCTGGAGCACGCAAAAATGCGCCATGCGCCAATCTTAGCCGAAATGGTCGGCTACGGCCGAACATCGGACGCGTATCATATCACCGCACCCGAATCGACAGGCGCCGGGGCTGCCAAGGCCATGGAGCTAGCCATCCATGACGCCGGATTCGCCCCGAAAGACATTTCCTATATCAATGCCCACGGAACATCGACAAAACTGAATGATATGGTCGAAACGCTTGCCATCAAGACCGTCTTTAAAGATCTTGCAAAGAAAATCCCCGTGAGCTCAACAAAATCAATGACCGGCCATTTGCTCGGAGCCGCCGGCGGAGTCGAATTCGCCGCTTGCGTGTGCGCCATCCAGGAGAATATCGTTCCGCCCACCATGAATTACGAAACATTTGACCCCGATTGCGACCTCGATTACGTCCCGAATGCCGCGCGAAAGATACAGGTCACGGCAGCCATGTCCAACTCCTTGGGGTTCGGGGGGCATAATGCCAGCATCATTGTCAAGAAATTTCATGAATAGACCTTCAAGATAAAGCGTAAACCAATCATTAAAAAGGACTCGCATAGATGAAAAATTACAAGATTGCTGTTATTCCCGGCGACGGAACGGGAACGGAGGTCGTCAATGAAGGACTGAAGGTTTTGCAGGCCGTTGCCCAGAAATGCTCGTTTAAATATAAAAAAGTCATGTATGACTTCGGGGGAGAGAGATATCTGCGCACAAAAGAAGTTCTTCCAAAATCTGCCGTATCCGAGCTGAAGACATTTGACGCGATTTTTCTTGGCGCCATCGGGCACCCAGATGTTAAGCCCGGCATTTTGGAAAAAGGGATCCTCCTTAAATTGCGTTTTGATCTCGACCAATATATCAATCTCCGGCCCGTGAAACTCTACGACGAACGTTTTTGCCCGCTAAAAAATAAAAAACCTGAGCATATCGATTTCGTCGTCGTGCGCGAAAATTCCGAAGGGCTCTATAAAGGAATGGGGGATTTCAGGAATAAGGGCACATCAAAAGAAGTCGCCCGACAAATTTCCCATAACACCCGCAAAGGCGTTGAACGATGCATCCGATACGCTTTTGAATATACCAAAAAATATGGAAAGAAAAAACGCCTGACCTTGTGCGGCAAGACCAATGTTTTAACGTATGCCTGGGACCTCTGGGAACGGACCTATAACGAAGTCGCCAAGGAATATCCGGAGATCCAAAAAGATTACGCGCACGTTGACGCCACCACCATGTGGTTCGTCAAGAACCCTGAATGGTTCGACGTCATCGTCACGGACAACATGTTCGGGGATATCATCACGGACCTGGGTGCGATGATCCAAGGCGGGATGGGAATCGCGGCCGGGGGCAACATCAATCCGAAAGGCGTTTCGATGTTCGAACCGATCGGGGGGTCAGCCCCGAAATATACCGGGAAAAACGTCATCAATCCGCTCGCCGCGATCTGCGCCCTAGGGATGCTCTTGACCGAAATCGGCGAAGAAAAAGCGGGCGTGATGGTTGAAGATGCCGTAAAAACCGTGGTAAAAACGAACCTGAAAGATCTCGCGGCAGGGAAGATGGGTTATTCGACCTCTGAGGTCGGAGATCTTGTTGTTAAAAACTTATAACCAGAAATTTTAAAGCATTCAAGGAGCAGCTGCATGAAAAAATACAATGTCGCTATTGTCGGCATCCGCGGAGCCGTCGGGCAAGAGTTCCTCAAAATCCTTCATCAGCGAAAATTCCCGTACGGAGAACTCAAACTGATCTCGACCTCGATCGAGGGAGACTGCGCAACCGACGATCAAGGCAACCGCATTGAAAAAATCCAGAAGGATTCCTTTAAAGGTGTTCACATCGGCCTGTTTTCGCCGGGAGCGTCCGTAAGCAAGATCTGGGCCCCGATCGCCGCTCAAGACGGATGCGTCGTCATTGATAACACAAGCCAGTTCCGGATGGATCCCCGTGTTCCGCTCGTGGTCCCTGAAGTCAACCCGGAAGACATTTTCAAGCATAAAGGGATCATTGCCAATCCTAATTGTTCGACCATCCAGATGGTCGTGGCGTTAAAACCCCTGCACGATTACGCCAAGATCACGCGCATCGTTGTTTCCACTTATCAGTCCGTTTCCGGGGCCGGATCGGAAGCGATCAGCGAACTGGAAAAGCAAACGGCCGACCCGTCGTTTCCGCCGACAAAATTCCCTTATCCGATCGCTTTCAACCTGCTGCCGCACATCGATGTGTTTGAGAAGAATTTCTACACCAAAGAAGAGATGAAGATGGTCAACGAAACGCGCAAGATCCTGCACGACGATAAGATTCAGGTCACGGCGACCTGCGTACGCGTTCCCGTTTTCCGTTCGCACAGCGAATGCGTCAACATCGAGACCAAGAAGAAAATAACCCGCGCCAAAGCGATTGCGCTCTTGTCCAAAGCGCCCGGCGTCACCGTCATCG
>JAKQAH010000079.1 GCA_029568545.1 Candidatus Omnitrophota bacterium | reverse complement strand
AAAACAGGAACATTGCCAACCCGATGGCGACCCATAGCCACACCAGCATGTTTAATTGTGCAAAACGCATAGCATCACGGAACCTTTAAGAAAACCGTATGAGTTAAAACCATCTCGCAACACAATATCATCAGCGCCGCGATCAGAAAATAGCCGAATAATTCCTTATATTCTTTATATCCGAATTCTTCGATCTTAATTTTCTCAAGGGCATCGATCTCCTGATAAATCTCGCGCAGAGATTCCGTGTCCGTCGCGCGGAAATATTTGCCTCCGGTAATATCAGCGATCTCCCGGAGAGACTTTTCATCAAGATCAATAACCGCTTGTTGATAAACGGTCCTTCCCCACGGATCAACCGCAGGAAACGGGACCGGCCCTTTCGTTCCCGCCCCAATCGTGTAGATCTTGACGCCAAAGGCTTTCGCAACGCGCGCCGCTTCCGCCGGGGCTATTTTCCCGGCGTTATTGACGCCGTCCGTCAGCAAAATAACAACCTTACTTTTCGCCTCGCTGTTCTCAAGGCGCGCCACCGATGAAGAAATGGCCGACCCGATCGCCGTTCCATCCTCGATCAATCCCAGGTTGATGCGTTCCAAATTCGCCAACAACCATGAATGATCCGTCGTAAGAGGGCTCACCGTATACGCCAAGCTTGCGAACGTGACCAGCCCCAGCCGGTCATTTTTTCGCTCATCGATAAATCCCCGGACAACCTCCTTGACGATGTCCAGACGGTTAACGCGTCGGCCGTTCAGGACAAAATCCTCCGCCGCCATGCTTCCGGAAGAATCGATCGTTAAGACAATATCAATGCCTTCGGTTTTGTGGATCGACTCTTCCAAGACGGACCGCGGCCCCGCCAGCGCGATCAGGAACAATACAATGGCGAAAAGTCGCATCCCATACGGAATAGACCGGGACCGAACCCTCCATGTCGGTTTCAGGGAAGACACGATCTGGGCTGAGGAAAAGCGGAAACTCGTCGATTTCTGGCGCTTTCGCAAGAATAGGATCAGCGTCAAAACCAATGGAATAAGTACGAGAATCCAGGGGTCTTTAAATAGCATCATGAATCTTTGTTTCGTCAACCAATTGCCGCGCGAAGCGGAAGCTCTCGTGAGCCTCCTCAATGCGGGGAATATGTTTCGCAAACTTGATGATGTCGCAGGAAACCATAAATTTTTTGAGCGTTTCCTGATGTTCCGTCTTCAAATCGCCCGAACGCTCCAAAGACCATAAAAATTCTTCCGTGGTCATTTCCGGGGCGCGAATATTGAAACGGTTCTCAAAATAATAGCGGATAATGCCGGAAAGCTCCGAATAATATTCCTTGAAGCGCCCCTGCGTCAGATAAGAACTTTGCGATAGCTTTTGAAGTTGTTCGTAGGCGATCTCCCATGGCGCTCGAGTATCTGCAACCGGCAATGGCCGCGTTTTGCTTTTTCGTTTACGCCTGGAATACGCAAAAACAACCGAACCGAGAATAAGAACACCGATAACAATAAGCAACAAATAGCGAAAATCGCTCGGAAACGGCACAGGAGATTTGACATCCCTCAACCCGTCGCTGGCGTTAACAACCGGACCGGCAGAGAATCCGATCAAAGGCCAACTGCCAATCAAGACCGATAAAAATAAGATAAAAACGTTTCGCTTCATAGAATTAATGCAATTTACGGCGGCGCTTCAGGAAAAATTTCACGATCGCATCGGTATACGGAACGTCAGTTGAAATGTCGATATAATCCGCACCGACCGACCGGAACAGCCGTTCACGCTTTTTAATACGGTCCGTATTGTATTGTAGATAATCCTGGCGCAACCGCGCATCTTTGGTGTCGATCAAGACTGTTTTCCCCGTTTCGGCATCTTCCAGCGTCAATATCCCGCACTCGGGCAAATGTGTTTCCCGGGGGTCATTGAGGGTAACGGCGATCACGTCGTGGCGCTTGTTAGCGATCGCAAGCGATTTCTTAAGCGCCTCTTCCGCAGAGACAAAGAAATCGGAGATCAGAAATACGATCGCTTTGCGCGCCGTCACTTTATTCAAATATTCCATGGCCGCCGGTAGATCCGTTGATTGCCCTTTCGGTTCAAAGTAAAGCACCTCGCGGATCACATGCAAGACATGGCGCAGACCTTTTCGGGGAGGAATGAATTTCTCGATCTTGTCGGTAAACATGATCAAACCGACCTTATCGTTGTTGCGGATGGCTGAAAACGCCAGGATCGCGGCTACTTCGGCGGCAAGCTGGCTTTTTAGCATATTGACGGAAGCGAAACGGCACGACCGCGAGACATCAACGAGGACCATCACCGTCAATTCGCGCTCTTCGATAAATTTCTTGATGTGGGGCTTACCGGTACGGGCCGTGACGTTCCAATCGATGGTGCGGACATCATCGCCGGGTTGATATTCCCGGACCTCATCGAACTCGATCCCTCTGCCTTTGAAGACGCTGTGATATTGTCCGGCAAAGACGTCCGTGACAAGCCGCGAGGTCGTAATCTCAATCCGTTTAACTTTTTTAAAAAGTTCTTTGGGAATCATATGTTCGCAATGCGCCTTGCGCATTTCGTGATGCGAATCAAGGAATCATCAGCCCGCAGAAGGGCATCACGGCATGCGCATGAAAGATTAAGGCACTTCAATCTCGTCAAAGATTTTTTTGATGATGTCTTCCGAAGTTTTCTCTTCCGCCTCGGCTTCATAACTGACGATCACGCGGTGGCGCAGGACGTCCATGCCGATGGACTTGATATCCTGCGGCGTCACATACCCGCGGCCCTGCAAGAACGCATAGGCTTTCGCGGCAACCGTCAAATAGATCGTCGCGCGGGGCGAGGCGCCAAACTGGATCAGCCCTTTAAGGTCCGGCATCTTGTAATTTTCAGGATGCCGCGTCGCGTCCACGATATCAACGATATAGCGCTCGATCTTCTCGTCCAAATAAATCTCATCGACAATGCTGCGGGCCTTGAGAAGGTCCTGGGCCGTGATAATCGTGCGCACGTCAATCTGCTTCTTGGTGAATGACATCCGCTTTAAGATCTGAAGCTCCTCCTCTTTATTCGGATAACCGATCTTCAGCTTGAGCATAAAGCGGTCGACTTGGGCTTCCGGCAAGGGATAGGTCCCTTCCTGCTCGATCGGGTTTTGGGTGGCCAGGACAAGAAACGGCTGCTCGAGCGGCAAGGTCGTATCGCCGATCGTCACTTAGCGTTCCTGCATCGCTTCGAGCAGGGCGCTTTGCACTTTCGCCGGCGCGCGGTTGATCTCATCCGCAAGGATGATATTCGCAAAAATGGGGCCCGTTTTGACCTTGAAGTCCCCGGTCCTCTGGTCATAGATCAAGGTCCCGGTAAGATCCGCCGGCAGCATGTCAGGCGTGAATTGGATCCGTTGGAATTTCGTCTGAATAGTCGAGGAAAGCGTCTTGACAGCCGTCGTTTTGGCAAGGCCGGGAACGCCTTCCAAAAGGATGTGGCCGTTAGCCAAAAGCCCGACCATGAGCCGCTCGAGCAGGTATTTCTGGCCGACGATCACTTTTTGCATTTCCAGGAGAACGGCCTCAATAAAACCGCTCTCCTTCTTAACCTTTTCATTAATGAGCATAATGTCTTGATTTGTCATGATCGATCCCCTCCGATATGGTTAAATATGCCAATAGACCGTTGAGCCTATTCGCATTAATCCAATTTTATAATAGGCCGTAAGCCTGTCAACACAAAAAACCGGGATTTATTGAAAAAAAACGTCGATGCGTTCAACTTTTTGATTCCGGATATCCTGGGCATGAACCCCGGATACCGATGAAGCGGAAACAACGATAGGCTGTTTCCTTTGAGGATAGGTTAAATGTATTTCTTTGATGGAGGGTTTGTCGGGGCCAAACGTATTTCGACGTTTGGGGTTGTGATAAACCATGAGGGTCGACCCGAATAAATTGAACGCATAGCAATTTTCCGGCAACATGGCCGTTTTGCGCACATTCTCCGAGTTTAAATATTCCAAGACACATTTCTTTTTTGTAAATAGTTCCCCTGCCAGCGCCGGTTTTGGCGCGAAGGTGATTTCCCCTTTCGGGCCTGACGCAAAGGGATCTTTTCCGACATTCATCCAAAGCCAGATATGAACGAATTCCGCCGTGCTTCCGGATAAACGGGCCACAAAACCCTGTCCGTGAAGAGTTTGATCCTCATGGGCGCTGCTGACAATAAAGGAAGAATTCTCGAGAACGCTGCGCCCATACTGTTCGGGCTTCAGGAATGGAATGAGCACTTCGTGCAGCGTTTGGTAAAATTCCTCATACAATTCACAGCGCAAAAGCTCCAGGAGAAGCTTGTATTCCATATGGATCCAGACAGACTCGTTCTCAAGCCAGCCGGCCGGAAAAACCCGCGTGCGGCCGATCTCCTCCGATTCTCCGGAAAGATCGGCATTAACCTTATACATCTGGAGTTTCTTGTCAAAAAGGGCGCTTTTTCTCACCTGAAGATAAAGTTTGCGCGCCTTGGCAGGATCTTTTTCGACGCGCAGGGCATGAACATACCCTTCCAAAAAGAGCGGCAACGCGTGTCTTTTGAATTTCAGGGGCTTGACGTAAGTCGCTTTATGCTCCCCGGCCTTTTCCAAAGGCTCATACTCAACCACTTCGTGATAAAAATAAGTCGACAAAAAACCCCGGCTGTCGGTCGCAAGCGCAATCCCCTTTTCGATCCGGGCAACGATTAATTTCAGGAAACTCTTGATTTCGGCAACCGCCATGCCGGCTTCCTTGCCGCTGATCCCGTGGCGGATGCTTTCGCGATAACGTTCTTTCAGGTCGCTGGACGCCTCCCAATACGTTTGCGCGTCCGGTTGGGACGATAAAACGCGGTTCAATCCAGCGATAAAATCATTCAACTCTTCGAAGATGAGGATCTTCTCTTCGTTTTTCAATCCAAGCTTGGATATCGCATCCGACACAAAAAGGCTTAAACGCTTGAGTTCAAAGGTTTCCGAAACGGACGACCCCAAAAGCCCCGGTAATCCGTTCAAGGCATCGTACCAGCTGGGCTTATCCGCTTCCATTTCAATGCCGACGCCGCTAGGGTCTAGCGTCGCTGCTTTATTGGCGATCAAGCAGAGGATCTTGCAAATCAGCGTTGTGGAATAAATATCCCCTTTGCCCCCATTCGTCCTTAAAACGTGCCCCTCGACCACAGAGCTTTTGGCGACCGATCCGTATTGGCGCACGCCGCGCTGCGTCAAAATATAGCGATGCCCGCGAGCCAGCACGTAATGGTTGTTATGATAGAAATGAAAGTCTCTCCTTTTAAAAAGCA
Organism: Candidatus Omnitrophota bacterium; assembly: GCA_029568545.1. Classification (GTDB taxonomy): domain Bacteria; phylum Omnitrophota; class Gorgyraeia; order Zapsychrales; family Zapsychraceae; genus 2-02-FULL-52-10. The sequence goes on along the minus strand of JAKQAH010000079.1, from coordinate 12,780 downwards.
ATCCGCTCAAGTCCTCAGGATAGACCGAGCAATAGCTTTCGATCAGATCGAGATTGTATGTCCAATGATCAGACCAGAACCCCTCCCCGTGATTCGCCAGCTCCTGCTTATGGCAAACCTCAAGGACTTTTCCAAGAAACACCTTGGGCGAGACCGCTAAACGAATCTCATTCTGCATAACATATTTTAAAAGGTCCCCGGGCATAAAGTCTTTTTCAACGAACGCCTTAACATCCTCCCGGTCTTTGGAAGCAACGCACTGCGCAAGAATGCGGTCCCATTCTTTTTTGTCCCGGACAGAGAACATCGTCCCCTTAACGACGAGAGGATTATAACCGTCGGCTTGGACCAAATTCATAAAACTGACTAGATGGCTGGATTTCACGTGAGGATTGAACCACACGTCATTACGCCGGTTCTGGTTGACATCCCGGTAGTTGCCGTTCCCTTGGGAATAAAACGTCGGCGCCAAGAAGAAATAATTGTAATCCCGCTCGAGGTCGCCATGCTTGCGGCTATAGACATTGAACACGACATGGCCCTCCTTCGCTTTCAGCGAAATCGGGAGCCCTCCGCGCAGCACATTGTCGAGAAACGTATACGAGCTATAGAGATCAAATTCGGATACGGAGCTCTTGGTCAACGCAAAGTCCTTAATGCCGTCGATAATCTCCTTGTTGCGCGCCGCTTTCTTCTCGATAAATCCTTTCGCGATCGCTTGCGGCACGATCTTTTTTAACTGCATTTCATCGTGGGCGTATCCGAAAAGGGAAACAATCTGCTTTTCGGATCTGGCCGCAAGCTTGAAGCGCGCATAGCTCATCGCGGACGGCGTTCGGTTACTTGTTTGCTGCTGCTTGGGATACTGGAAATCTCCCGCTCGATAGCGCGCGGGCGCAGAAAAATCATTGGCCGCGCCGAAAATAGACGAGGCTTCTACGATCGGGTCGAGCAAGGCGCCGTCTTTGGCTTGCGGATCAAAACTGAAAAAGAAATTCCCCTCCTTGATATGCTTTACCTCAGGCTTATCGTTAATTTCAACGTTCATCTGGTAATAGGGCGCTTTCCTCTTAAGATTGCGCACTTTGACCCAAGCCTCTACCGTGCGCGACATGTGCTTGCTGGCCCAATCCGTCAGACCGTACGGCATAATGACCGGAAGCCCGTCGATCATTTCGATCCCATATTTTTTGCTGCTGTTATTCCTGATCGTGACCCGGCGCACCAGCGCGGCGTACGACTCGTCGGGAAGCGTAAAATAATTCACTTCGGCCGTCAGCCGAAGATCCTCATTGATCTCCCGGATCGTCAGATCATGCGGTGACATCGATAATGATTGGGCCTTCTTGAAATGCGTTCCCTCCAAATGATTCTGGAAAGGCTCCCAATAGACCGTTTTTGCCCCCGATGTAACTTTGATAAATGTCCGAAATCCCTGGAGAGAAGCCATCCGATAAGATTTATTGGCGGGCTGGAACTCCATGATCGCCTTATCTTTGGATTCAATGCCGAACCCGGCAATGCATTGCCCGCGGTTCACGTAAAAAACCCACATCGGGATCCCCCAGATGCCAGCGATCCCCGGAAAGAAATTGCTGAACGGCTTGCTTTGATTGTAATTCTCGATCACAAAATGGCCGTTCCCGTTTAGTTTATAGACTGGCGATAGGGATGTCTTTTTTTGGCTCATTGCACAGGATCCTTTTGCGCGCGGATGACCGTTTTCTCCATTAGTAAGGATTTTTGAGTTTGCGGAATAGATTATAATAACCCGATAGCTTGATCCACAGATAATCTTTCCGGATATCTTTGTCGCTGAATCGAACGCGCTTGAGCTCGAATAGATCCTTGTTGAAGCGATCGTGGCCGCGGTTGGTCGCGCAGGCCGCTTTGTAGCCCGCCTCCTTGACCATTTCCTTGATCTCGTCGCTAAACCCGCTAATCGGATAAGCGAAATAATCGACCGGAACCCCAAGATTCTCTTCTAAGACATCTTTGCTCGCCTGGATCTCATTGCGCTGGCGCTCCACCATCAAATCGGGAAGATAGGCCTCCGTGCGCGTGTGGCTGCCGATATCGATCCCTGAGGCCAGCATCTCCTTCATTTGATCCCACGTTAAATATCCTTCCGTATTGATCTTGTCGGCCGCGACAAAAATGGTCGCGGGAAACCCGTACTTCTTTAGGATAGGAAACGCATTGGTATAGTTGTTCGCATAGCCATCATCAAAAGTGATGACCGCCGTTTTCCGGGGCAACGGTTTTCCGGACTTGATAGCTTCGACCAATTCCCCCAAACGGATGACACGATAGCCATGATCCGTCATATAAGCCATTTGCCATTCAAAATTCTCGGGACTCACCCAGTTGGGCTGCGGACGTTCCGTAAAGGTCACCTGGTGATACATCACGATCGGAACAACATAAAGGCGGGGTAACCACAAAACAGCAGATCCAAGGACAAGCACTAAAACCGCAAGGATGACAAAGAAAGTTTTTTTAAAACGCTGGGTCATAAAATTTTACCGCTTTTCAAAACCATCGCTAAAGTTTCGCTAGGGCTTCCTTGACCAATTCGCTGACCACTTTGTTATCGGCTTTCCCCTGCGCTTTTCCCGTTACGACCTTCATAACCTTACCCATATCCTTCATCGATGCGGCTTGGGTTTCGACGATCGCTGCCGCAACAAGGCCTTCCAGTTCCTGCTGCGACATTTCCTCCGGCAGATAGCTTTTTAAAATAGCCATCTCCGCCGTTTCCTTTCCCGCGAGGTCCTGCCGCCCGCCTTTTTCGAACTGCGCGATCGAGTCCTGCCGCTGTTTGATCTGCTTCTTGATAACAGTGATAACATCCTCATCGCTCAGGCCCTTGACCTTTTTATCGATAATGACATTTTTCATCTGGGCTCTTAAAAAACTCAACGTCGAAGACCTGACGGAATCCCTGTCTTTCATCGCTTGGATATAATCCTTGCCGATCTGCTCCTCTAACATGGCATTTTCCTTTCCTCCTGATCTTTTCCTCTCTTAAATGCTTTCTATACTAATAGTTTTCAGCGGTGATTTCAATCCTTTTGTAATTTCTATTTGGTTTTTTCTCACCTTAAAATATTCCGCCAGAAAACCAATGACGGCTTTGTTGGCCTTGCCCTCTACGGCCGGAGCCGTAACATAAACCTTCCAGCGCCCTTCTTCCTGGGCAATCCTATTATGTTTTGCTCCGGCTATGACCTTAATATCGATCTTCATTTATGGCAGAACCATGTCCAGATGATTGGTCTTAAGCCACTGCCGGCACAGCGCGAAATCCGGCAGGACTTTCTTGACTTTGTTCCAAAACCGCTTGGAATGGCTGGGGACCTGCAAATGACAAAGCTCATGGACCACAACATAATCAATCACCGAAAGCGGAGAAAGAATAATTTGCCAGTTCAAATGGATCGCTCGCGCACGATAATCGCAGCAGCCCCATAATCGCTTTTGTGTCCGAACGTCGATTTTCTCCGGGCGCACATCCATCAGGCGGGAATAATGGAACACCCTTCCGCCTAAAATCTCTTTTGCCTGCGTTCGATACCATTGGACCATCTTTTGCTTAATCTGCGCTTGACGCCCTTTTGCCGATAATCCCCGAGGGATCACCACTGACCAACCCGTGAGCGCATCAAAATCGACGCGGCCCCGTTTAACATCGGCCTCGCGAACCTGAATTTTGTATTTCTCACCCAAGAATAAGAACTCGTGTCCATCGCTAAACTCTTTTTCTTTGATCAGGTCCCCGTTGCGCTTGGCATCTTTCACTTTCTCGATAATCCAAGAGGCCTTTTCGTCAATAAATCGATGGATGACGCGGTCGCTCAAGGCAAACGGCGAAGAAACTTGCACTTGAGCTCTTTCGTTGACGGAGACCATCAGCGTCCTGCGCCCGGATGACCGTGATAGAATGAACGGGATATCCCCCTCTTTGGTGGCAATCGAACAGGCGGTTTTAAGTATGCGCTTGGGCGAAGGGGTCCGTCTCATAAACTATGGAATTTTGAACGATTGTACGGGGGCGCGGAAAGGCAAGATCGGCCGTAAAGGCATTCGGGATTTGTGAATCCAATGAAAAATAAAAAATTTATTCAAAAAACGTTACATCAATCTCAACTTTGCGGTTGGGCTGTTGAGCAACAGGAGCCGGATTCGCTCCCGCATTCCTATATTGCTCTTCATTCACTTTAACAATTTCCCCGCTTCTCACAAAATATCCGTTGTTTCCGATCTGAAGTTTCCGATCATCGATCTCGGCGAGCGCAGCCGCGCGCGCCGCGTGTTCTTTATTCTTCAGCTGCCGCATCTGATTCTTGATCTCTTGCAGTTTCTGGCGGTATTCGGCCATGGATAACTCAACGTCAGCCACGACGGCATTGCTTTTTTCTTTGGCGATCTGGGTTTCCACTTGGGCCTGAAGCGCCAAGATTTCGTTGTTTAATTCGGCATTGCGACCGTTGGCATCCGTCAGCATGTCTTCGGTCCTGTCAAGCAAGGCATTGGTTGCCTCCAATTCCTTGGCGAATAACGCCAACGCCGTCTTGTTTTCTTCGATGATTTGATTGGCAATATCGAGCTGCTGCGTTTTATCGGCGAGATTTTCCTCGCTTGCGCGGTACAATCGGATATAGTCTTTGATGAGAGCGGCCTGCTGGACGGAAACACCGAACATTTTCCGGTTGGCATTCGTGATGTCTTGGTAAATGACACCGCTGAACCAAACGATATATCCGATCAAAGCGGCAAAAACACAGGACAAGCCGAATCCGAAAGCCGTTGTGATGCGGCGCCTTTTCAGGAACCGATTGACTTTTTTTTCAACCCTCTGGCGCATGCGCCCCAGAACTTGTTCATCGGCATCTACGAATTTGATGCCGCACGAATATTTGTTTTTAAAGAGCCTGTTTTTCCTCTGCCAGACCAAACGGCCGACCTGCGGGATATAATTGTCTTCACCCAGATTGGAATCGAAGGAAAGAACGCACTCTTCGTGCGGGTCAAAAAGAACATCGGTTTCAATGCGCATCCCGGATGCGCTGATATCGCGGATCCGAGCCATGCCGTCGCGCTGCTTATACTTAATCCGCCAAGAAAGATTCTCATCTTCGCTGACGCGTAGATCTTTGCGGTCATCTCGCAAGAGGACATGTGCACGTTCAAGCATCATATTCTTATGACCTCCATCGGTTTGATTTTTTTATCAGGGCGGTAATCATAATAATATCAGCGATTTCCGACATTTTCTGGGTATAGTATATACGCAAATCCGCATAAAGACAAGTATATTTCAAGTGTATAATTGTTCTGTCAAAACCGTTGAGCCCTATGATCGCTATTTAAAAATCGGGATCATATCAATGATATCATTGATAAGCTGTTCTTCTGGTCTCGCCTGAACGGGTTCCTGAGCGGGAGTTTCAGTCTGCCCCGAATCCGTTTGCCCAGTCTGAGGCTGGCCCTCTTGCGCAGGATATTGTTCAGCCGTCGGTTGTTCCTGGTTAATATCAAGGGCCTTAAAAATAACTTTCTTAAGCTCTTCCTCTCCTTTGCCGCGCAAAATTTCTTTCCCGATATCCTCAATATCAGGATACATCCGCAATGCGGCTAACTTTCCGCTATAAGGTTTGAAGGGAATATGGATTCTTTTTTCATTATCAAAAAAATAAGTCAATTCGTTTGAAACGCCGGTAAGTCCGGCCGATAGGTCGGACGGTATAAAGAAATCCGCATTTAAATCAAGGTTTTGATCAAAATCGACCTTCCCATTGGCAATAACCAAGAAACCATCCGCATTAACTTCGGCGTTGTTGATAAACATCATCCCTTTATCGATTTTTGCCTTGACCTCGACCTTTTCAAGAATCGTATCTTTGGCTTTTAGTTTTTCTTTATATTTTTCCGGAAGGCTTGCCTCGATTTTTTCAGCCAGATTGGGAATAAACGATATCTTGCTGAGAACCAAACTTAAAATATTGATATCGACCACTTTCCCGTCCTTAACACTTATGGCTCCATCTGCGGTCAGCGAGGCTTTGACAGCCTCGGGAGTAATCCCCTGCCCGTTCATCTTCGACTTCACCTGGACCTGGCCTTCGAGTTTCGCGGGTAATTTAATTTGTTCGCCGAGTTCATCCAGTTGAACGGCTGATATATCAAGATCTATCAGAAACTTTTGTTTGGTCAAATACTCCATCATGCGCCCGCTGATCTTCACCTGCCCCGATGCCAAAGGCATGGTGAGATCCTCAATCTCGGCGTCCGATTCCGTTATGGTCAAGCGCGCGTTGACATCCTCGATCGGGATCGGAGAATCCTTGATCTGTATTTTCCCATCTTTCAGCTGCCCATCGGACGAAAGGACCAACAGCCCGTTTTGCCCCAGGATCATCTGATGGACATTCATCACAAACTCCCCTTCCATTTTCTCCTGAAGGCCTGCTTCCTGAGAAGCAGGTATTTCTTTGTAAAGACGATCCAAAAGAATATCCGCTAAATCCGTCTCAATCTTCATGTCATCAATTCGTGCCTGCTGGTTGTCCATATCGATGCGGGCCAAGCCGCTGACGCGGATATTCCGATGATTGCTCCAGACAGAGGCTTCAGCCGAAAACGGAAACGGCGCATTCAAAGACACGTTGGATATCTCGAGCTTGATCCGACCCGCGGAAATTGTCTGAGGCGGAACCGTCATGCGATCCGTGAAAACCACTGTTCCATCGGAGATGCGAACCATTCTGATCAGCATCTCTCCGAAGCCGAAACCTTTTTCCGGGCCCTCTCCTCTCTTGATGGAAGGGTCGGCGTCTTTGGATGAGGCACCTTTGGAATCAGCCAACTCCGGGGCCCCGGTTTTCACGCCAAGCTCCTGGACATTGATCCTTCCGTCGCTATTACGCACCAAGTTGATCCTCGGCGAGTCTAATTCGATATTAGAGACGAGGATCTGGCGTTTCAATAGAAAGGCCAAAAAATCAACTCCCAGGTGCGAGGAATCGATATAAAGCATTGAATCGGATGAAAAGGCAGAATCGTCCGCGATCGACAATCCGCTAAGATGCAACGTCATCCCGTTCATGACCGAAAAATTAAAAGTCACATGCTTCATTTGGACGTCGCGGCCCAAAGCCTTGGACGCTTGCTGGGTAATCTGCCCTTTGAAACGGTTAAGATCGACCGTTTTAAGAAAAATAAACACCCCCAGAAAAAGAACAAGACACGCAACCAGCAGAGTCAAAAAAATAATTTTCACGATTTTCATGGCAGGCCTCGCTTGAATAAGTTAATTTTAGATACGGCTATACTCTTATACCAAAAAAAACGTTTTTTGCAAGGTTTGAATGACCCGGCGTTAAAAAACAAAACGACCAAAATTCCCAGCGGGAGGGATGGCGGGTGGCCTTGGGAAGATCATTGCGCTCTGGAAGAAAAACAGACTCTGCTTATAGCCTTTGCTCGAAATCGTTTAATGCTTTATCGACGACGCCTGGACACATGCCGCTGCCCTGCGGCTGCATCACAACATTGTTGTTCCGTTTTTGGAAATTTTTTCCCATTTTCGCTTCCGCTTTGCGAATGTAGGAAAGCGCGCTTTTATACCCGGGTTTCATTTGCTCAATCTGACAAAATAAGCTATGCGCTTCTTCGTAAGAGCCTTCGCGGTATAGCCGAATCGCCTTATTGTAGAATTGCCTGAATTGCTCGTCATATTCTTTTTGGACCCTGCTCCGCTGGGCCCTTAATTCGTCACGGCGCTTTTGAATATCTCGGCTCCAATCATCGTCATTCTCGTCAGTTAAGGATTGTTTCTTGCGCTCAGATCTCGCACGTATCGGCTCTTGGGCCCGAAAATCATTTTCGACTTCCCGTAAAGCCTCTTGGATGATCTTGCCTCTTTGTACCGGTTGCTTCTGCTTTTGCCCTCCCTCAACTTGCCGCTGCGCTTTTTCCTGATCCAGCGCTTGCTGATATCCCCTGATGTCCGTGTCGATACGGCTTAAATAATCGGCGGTCGATTTGTAGCCGGGAGAAAGGTCTTCAACTTCAATAAACTTAAGTTTTGCCTCAATAAACTCTTGGGCCTTGTAAAGAGCGATTGCTTCGCGATACTTCGTTTCGGCCTGTCGCAAGAATTCTTCCCTCCGTCGCTGTTCTGCTTCCCTCACCACTAGGTTCCCATTGCCCTCAAGGATGGAAGCGCTCGTAACCGGCTGATTGCTCCATCGCGCAGCCCCCAGGCCTTGACGTTCTTTCCTGGCAATATCCTCCTCCAGGCGGGCGAGATATTTTTGCGTTGATTTGTAATCCGGCCACGTTTTTTCAACATCGATAAAGGCGACTTTTGCCCTTTCGAAATCTTCAGCCTTATAATATTTCAATGCAGCGCTATAAAGCTCTTTTGCTCTCTGCTGAAGCTTTTTCTGATAGTCGCCTTGAATCTGGTCCAGCGATTTCCCAAGCTGTTTTTTCTTTTCCTGACGGGCAAACTTTTCCTGCTCCAACAAAGCCAGCCGCTGCCGTTCTTCCTTTTTGCGCAGCCATTGTTCCTGGGCCTCTTCTTTCTGCCGGGCTAAATCTTCCTCCCGCCAGTCATTCTTGCGGATCTTTTCCTCGCTTTCCTGGCGAGCCAAGCGGCCGCTTCGGATCTGGCTATCAATTTTTGCAAGATAGGTTCCCGTGGACTTATATCCGGGAGCGATGACATCAACCTCCTCAAAAGTCTCTTTTGCCTGCTCAAGCCATCCGGCATCATAGTAACGCACAGCTTCGCTGTAGATCGATTCGGCCTGGGCCCGCAACCGTTTTTCTTGTTCCTTGCCGATCTGCTTGACCGTTCTCTCCCACGCTGCGCGTTCCTGCTCCCGCAGCCGGGCCTCCTCGCGCAGCTGTTCCTGCCGGCGGGCCTCCTCGGCCAACCGTAAATCCTCCAAACGATCTTCCTCGCGCTTTTGCGCTAAGCGTTGCTCACGTATTTGGCGTTCAAACGCCATTTGCTGTTCCTGCTGATGGCGCTCCCTGGCCTTGGCGATATCCAGATCAACGCGCTGTAGATATTTTGCCGTCGACTTGTATCCGGGGAGGATCTGATCCGTCTCCAGGAATTTTTCTTTTGCCAGCGGATAATTCCCCCGCTTGTACAGCGACATCGCAAATGTATAAACCGATTCAGCTTGCGCTTTTTTACGTTCGAGCTGATTTTCCTCTTCGATCCGGCGCAATTCGGCCTGGCGCATTTCCGTGTTCCGGCTTGCTAGGGCGGCGTTTCGCTTTTCTTGGGCGATCGTTTCACGAACCGTTTGTCGCTGCTTCTGCGCATCAAGCTCGATATTCCGCTCAGCATCATCAAAATATTTCCCGGCCTGCTTATATCCGGGCAGGATCTCTCCGACCTCCATGAAATCGTTTCGCGCCTGTTGCCAGCGCCCCGCCTTGAAGGCGCTTAAGCCTTTCTGATAAACAAACTCTGCTTCCGCCTCGATCTTTTTTTGCCGCTCGGCCTCATTTTCCTCTAGGATCCTGGCCCATTCCTGGCGCTGTTTTTCCCGCGCAAGAGCTTTTTCCCTGAATTCCCGATCCCGCTCCTGCTCTTGTGCGGCAAGAAGCTTTTGCTCCTCTTCCCATTTTTGCCGCTCAAGAGCCTTTTTTTGATCCATTTGCCGACGGAAAGCCCTTTGCTGCTCTTCAAAGCGTTCTTTTTGCTCTTTTTCAATATCCCGGTCGATGCGCGCAAGATAGTCCGCTGTTGACTTGTAGTTCGGAAGAATTTTCTGGACTTCTAAGAAATCCTCCCTGGCTTGGGCAAATTGCCGCTGCTTGTAATATCCGATCGCCTCGTCATAAACGAACTGGGCTTGTTCTTTGAGCTTTCGCTCCCGCTCTTTCTCGCTCGCCTCCAGGATCCGCATCCATTCCTCGCGTTCTTTCCGACGGGCGGCAATCTCAGCCTGAAATTGCTCGAGCTTCTTCTGCTCGGCTTCGCGCCGCAACCGCTGGAGCTCGTCCTCACTGCGCTGCCGGGCGATCTCTTCGTCGCGTTTTTGGCGCTCCAGATCCCGGGCCCGCTGTTCCTGTTGCAGGCGCGCCTCGGCCTGCATATCCCGATCAATGCGCCCAAGATAATCGGCCGTTGAGCGGTAATTGGGAATGACCGACTGCACCTCTTCAAAACTGTTCTTGGCGAGCTCGAAGTCCCTCTTCTTGTAATAGGCGATCGCTTCTTGGTAAAGCGGCTCCGCTTCCTCGATCAGTTTTTTCTGGAGCTCCTTCTCGCTTTCCTGGATAATGCGCTGCCATTCTTCTTTTTCTTTTTTGCGCGCGAGCATTTCCCGTTTGCGCTTTTCATCGAGCAAGCGCTCTTCTTCGTCCCGAATATCTTTATTGATCCGCGCCAGGTATTTTCCCGTGTCCTTATAGCCGGACAAGATCCCTTCGATCTCCGTAAAATAGTCCTTCGCAAGCTTAAACTCCCGCGATTTATAATAATTGACCGCCTCCACATAAAGCGGCTCGACCTGCTCGGCCAATTTGTTATCGAGGCCCAGCCTGCTTTCTTCCAGGATCCGCTCCCATTCCATCCGTTCTTCCTGCCGGGCAACCGCGTTGTCCTTGAATTTTTTCCCGCCGAGATTCTGTTCGGCTTGACGGATCTTATGCTCGAGGATCGTCAAATAATTCCGGCAAGCTTTGTAATCCGGGACGATCGCTTCGACCTGATCAAACATTTTTTTCGATGCAACATATTTTCCTTGCTGAAAGAATGAAACCCCCGCATCATACACTTTGTCCACATCGTTCACATCGAGATCGTCCGGATCCTCCAAAAAGACCGTCATATCATCCGCCGACGATGCAGAGCCAGTTAAGAGTCCCGCTCCTTGGAGATCCCCGCCAGGGATTTCCAAAAGCCCAATCGCTTTTTCCCAAAGCTCCTGAGCCTCTTTGAATTGGCCCTGTTCAAAAAACTTAACGGCCTGCTCATTGAGAGCTTTGACCTGCTCATCATTTGCCGAGCTTTGGATGACGAGAGATTCCGGATTTGATTTAGTAGGAAGAAGTCCTGCAGAGACTGGCGCGCCCGACCCTATCAAAAATAGGATGGTACAAACGATAATGTGCGTTTTGTCTTTTTGGTAGCTTTGATCCATATTTTGAGATTTTAATCGGCATGGGATCTTCAATACTAATACTTACAAATATATTTTATACAAGTTTTCGACTCTTTTCTATACTTTTCTTAACTATTTTGATAAGAATGTTTTGCGGAAAGAATCAAAAAACGCCTGGAAAGGTTTCAGAAGATTCTGAATGGCAAATACTTAGCGGAAATTTCTTTCTGAAAAAACTTCCGCGCTGAAGATCTCAATTTTCGTTCTAGGATCCTTCCAAGCATCACGGGGAAGGTGAGCTTTTTGGGAGCATAACTCGCTGAGAAATTCCTCTTTTGTCCATCCGGTTTCGGTAGCAACCTGAGGCAGGAACACGCCGGAATGCCACGGCCCTTGACTGACAATAACGCCGTGCGTTCCGAGCACGATCGCGCTGGCATCCTTGATCGCCCTCGGCTTGGAAAGCACCGATATCTCAATCTCGATGTCCTTAAGCTCTTTGGATGTGACCGGAGAAAAACGCGGGTCGCTGGATGCCGCCGCGATCGCCATATCGCGGACCGTCAAATACAGCGGCTGCCGCCCGATAATATTACCGATACACCCGCGCAATTGATCATGGCGATGGATCGTGACAAAGGCCCCTTCCTTCTCCAATAGGCGAGGATCGTTCTCTTTAAAATCAATCTCTTTGCCGTCCCGCACAAATGCTTCGACCGTTGTCCGGGCAATATACATCAAGCGTTTTTTCTGCTCGGCTGTCAATTCCGATATCTCGTCGGCATTCTTGTCTCCCAAAGCCTCCTTCGGGACATCATCATTGCCGTAAACAACGATCGAAGCATAGCCGACAACCCCGTCTTTATCGCCGCTGACATCTCCCGAGTTCGCGTAATGCAGCACATCCACATCCCTGAGCCCTTTTCGCCGCGCATATAACAGCGCTCCCGTTACCGGCATGAACCCGCACATCTCCATCGTGCGTAGCTGGCATTCCTCCCACAATTGCTCGATATTGAGATTTTTTATCGCATTGATCGTGCGGGCATCCATCTTGCGGGCGAACGCATCATCATGATAATGCGACAGGTCTGTGCTAACCACGATCAGCACGTCGTCACGGTCACCGATAATACCGTCCAGCGCTTCGGCAAAATGCTCCAACAGACGAAGACTGGGTTGCCCCATCACGATCGGAACAATCTTGAAATCCTTGAACGTTCTTTGCAAGAAAGGGATTTCCACTTCAAGGGCATGTTCCTGCGCAAAGGCGCGCGGCTCAAAATAAAAATTTTCATTGGCGGCAAGAAGCTTCCCGGCAAAATCCTCATCCACTCCGACCGTACCCAGAGGCGTTTCGAATCCCCCCTTTTCCCAAACAGAAATCCCGTCAAAACCGACATGATGGCTGGGCGCCAGAACCAGAATCGTTTTATACGGTCGGGCGCTGGCGGCCTTGAACCCATAAGCCGCCACTCCGCCGGAATAAATATATCCCGCATGCGGAGAAATGAGAACAGCGATTTTCCGTTCGGATGGGATCACAGCGGCGTTGGCAATAAACTTATCGATCTGCGCGGACAGCTTTTGAGGATTAGCGTCGTAAAACTGGCCGCTGACGTTCGGCTTTTTTATTCGAGGACGA
>JAKQAH010000125.1 GCA_029568545.1 Candidatus Omnitrophota bacterium | reverse complement strand
AACGAGTAATCTGTCCAAAATGTAACGAATGCTACAGTCTCTACAAAAAAGATGAACGCAAACGAAAAATTATTTGCAAGAAATGCTCTCAAATAGTCTCTACCACCTCTCCGAATCACAACTATTATATCGAATATTATGTGCATGGAAGACGTAAAAGAGAGATGGTTGGAAGCAGCCGAACCCTAGCTGAAAACGCTATGCACAAACGGAAAGTCGAGATTGCTGAGAACCGATTCCTTGACGTTAAGAAAGAGCAGCGAATAAAATTCAAAGATTTCGCCAAAGAATTCTTAGCTACTCATACTAAAGCAAACAAAAAAAGCTGGAAATCTGATGAGTATAACATAAAGAATTTAAATGAAACCTTCGGTGGCAAATACCTATATGCTATCAGCACAAACGACATTGAGAAATATGTGGCTAGCCGTGTTCAAAAAGTATCACCTGCTACGACTAATCGAGAATTGGCTACAATTAAAACAATGTTTAATAAGGCTATCGTTTGGGGGAAGATTGAGCAAAACCCTGCGAAAACAGTCAAATTTCTTAAAGAACCAGCTGGAAGGCTCCGTTTTCTTGAGATTGAAGAAATAAACAAACTGCTAGTGAATTGTTCAAAGCAATTGCGTCCAATTGTTTCTATTGCGGTATTTACTGGAATGCGCAGGGGAGAGATACTTGGACTAAAATGGCATGACATTGACTTTAAGAATAGTACTATTACTATACTTAATACGAAAAACGGTGAGAAACGTGAGATTTATATTAACGAGCAAGTCAAAGACGTTTTAATTAGGGTCCGGAAGCACATTAAAAGCCAATATATATTCTGTGACATAAACGGAAAACCGTTCTATAATATACGTAAATCTTTCTCGACAGCTTGTAAGAAATCTGGTATAAATAGCTTTCGTTTCCATGACTTAAGACATACTTTTGCTAGTCAGCTTGTTATGTCTGGTTTTGACATAAACACTGTCCGTGAGCTTCTGGGGCATAAAGACATTAGAATGACGTTAAGGTATAGTCATTTGTCACAGAACTACAAAAGAAGAGCTTTAGACGTTCTAGGCAGCAGGATAGACACTGGTAAGACACTAGACGATAGTAACGAAATTGTTAAAAATATTAGTTTATTGCAACCATCTGAAGTAAAATAAGTAACGATTTTCGGAGCGTAGCGCAGTTGGCTAGCGCACTTGTATGGGGTACAAGAGGTCGTGAGTTCAAGCCTCACCGCTCCGACCATGTTACGAGGGCGAGCTCATGGGGCGAGCCCGAGTCATGGTCGCACTCGAATTTCCACATATTTTGAAAAATTCGAGTGCGATCCAAGATGCGAGGATGCGTTCATAGAACGCATCCGAGCTTTGATCGTCCTCGAGCTTCATTATATTCAGATAAGCTCGAGGGCGATCAAGACATAATCAAAGAATAGGCCTTTTCAGTCTCAGCTTGCCAAGAAACTATTTTGGAGAACATGCCTTATGCTCAATAAAAGAAAAGATTCCTATGGACCGGACAAAGACCGCCGTCGGTATGAGCGCATCCAGAAAAGTTTTATTCTTTCATATTACGACCTTGCCAATCCCAGCCAGAAACACGAGATCACGCAGCTAAAAAACATTAGCTTGGGAGGAATTTGCTTCATCACCACCCGGTCGTTCGAACCCGGGACAAAATTAGGCATCGAACTGAAAACCCCCTACATTGCGGGAACAACGTATTTGCAGGGAGCCGTGCTCCAATCCCATGAAAAAATGAAAGCGACGATTTACGAAACGCGGCTTGCGTTCGAGACCTTGGACGCGGAAGCCACCGTACTGCTCGAAAAACTCATGGTATTCTTCATTGACGCAAAGGACCATCCTTATGAATAAGATCAATATCGGCCTGATCGGGTACGGCGTCGTCGGTTCGGGAGTCGTCAAGCTCCTCAACCAACGTAAAGCCTACATCGAAAATAAATTCAAAACGGAATTTGTCATCCGGACTCTGTGCGACCTGAGGATCCCCCAAGGCAGCACAAAAGGATTGGAAAAAACCATCCTGACGAAAAAGATCGAGACCGTCCTGGACGATCCCGCGATCGAGATCGTCGTTGAACTCATCGGCGGATTGCATCCGGCCAAAGAGATTGTTGTCGGCGCACTGAAACGGGGCAAGCACGTCGTCACCGCGAATAAAGCCCTGATCGCCAATAGCGGCAAAGAGCTGTTCCGGCTGGCCAAGAAACAGAATTGCCATTTGTATTTCGAGTCTTCGGTCGGCGCAGGTACGCCGATCATCAAGACCATCACCGAAGGTATCGTCGGCAATAAATTCCGAAGCCTTTACGGCATCATCAACGGGACCTGCAACTACATTCTCAGCGAAATGACGGACAAAAATTATTCGTTCGGCCAAGCGCTGAAAGCCGCCCAGAAACAGGGATATGCCGAGCACAATCCTACGCTCGATATCAACGGCATGGACTCCGTGAACAAGCTTGCGATTTTAGCTTATTTGGCTTTCGGCAAATTCATCGATGTCAAAGATATCTACCGGGAGGGGATCACCCACATCTCCCATGACGATATCGAATACACCAAGAGCTTGGGATTAAGCATCAAATTGCTGGCCATAGCCAAAAAAGAGAACAAAAAGATCGAGGTGCGGGTCCATCCGACGCTTATTTCCGAAGACCATCCGCTAGCTTCCATTGACGGCATTTATAATGCCTTCTACATCAAGACAGACCCCTTGGGCAACATTCTGCTTTCCGGAGAGGGAGCGGGCCAGATGGCCGCCGCCTCCGGCGTGGTAAGCGATCTGATCAACTACGCCTCCCGAGGCAGCACCTCGGCCCTGCCGTGCAATCTTTACAGCGAAGCCTCCGGGCTGAAGATCAAAAAGATCGACCAGGTGAGGACAAAATTCTATTTGCGGTTCATGGCCACCGATAAACCCGGCGTTCTGTCCGTCATTACCGGCATTTTAGGGAAACACGGCATCAGCATCAATTCGGTGACCCAAAAAGCGCATAACCCGACCTCGACGGTCCCGGTCATTATGCTGACCAATTATACTTCGGAGAAGAAGCTTCGGCTCGCCCTGGACAAGATCTACAAGCTGCACGTGATCAAAAGCCATCCCGTCGCCATCAGAATGGAGAAGCTCTCGTGAGTTGGCAAGGATTGATCCATCATTACCGCGAATTCCTTCCCGTGACGGATAAGACCCCCGTGATCTCGTTGCTCGAGGGGAATACGCCGCTCGTGTTTTCGCAAGACCTGACCGACGCCGTCGGCCCCCAAGTTTATCTGAAATATGAGGGCCTCAACCCGACGGGATCATTTAAGGACCGCGGCATGACGATGGCGATCTCGAAAGCCCTCGAGAAGGGAAGCAAGATCGTCATGTGCGCTTCGACGGGAAATACCTCGGCTTCGGCCGCCGCTTATTCCGCGCGCAGCCGGAAACTGAAATGCGTCGTGCTGATCCCTGACGGCAACATTGCGCTGGGGAAACTCGCCCAGGCCATGATCCATCAGGCCCAGGTCATCGCCATCAAGGGGAACTTTGACCAGGCCTTGACGCTCGTCAAGGACATCACCAATCAATATCCCGTGGAACTGGTCAACTCGATCAATCCGTATCGGATCGAAGGGCAAAAAACCGCGGCGTTCGAAATTTGCGATACCCTCAGCGACGCGCCCGAGTTTCACGCGATTCCTGTCGGGAACGCCGGGAACATCACCGCCTATTGGAAGGGTTATAAAGAATATAAAAAAGTCGGGAGGTCGAAAGGGCTGCCCAAAATGCTGGGATTCCAGGCGGCCGGCGCTGCCCCGATCGTCCTCGGGCATCCGGTCGAAAAGCCCGAAACGATCGCGACCGCCATCCGCATCGGGAATCCGGCTAGCTGGAAAAGCGCCGAAGCCGCCCGCGATGAATCGGGAGGACTAATCGACGCCGTTACCGATGACGAGATCCTTGAGGCGTATAAACGTTTGGCCGCCGCGAGCGGGGTTTTTGTGGAACCGGCTTCCGCCGCATCCGTGGCCGGAATATTAAAATTGAGCCGCCAAGGATATTTCCGGAACCATAAAAAGGCCCGTCTTGTCTGCACGGTGACCGGCCATGGGCTGAAGGACCCCAATATCGCGATCAAAAATATCACAAATCCCGTCGTTCTTGAGGCGGATATTAAGACGATCTTAAAAGAGATAGGACTTTAACCGTAACAAACTCAAACGAAATTCTTTGAAATTGGTGGAAACTCATTGAAATTTATAGTCAAATTTGAACAGCCAATTTCTATGCATTTCCGAAAATTTCGATAAATTTCAATCTTGTGAATAGCTCTCTTAAAAATAAACGCATCCTGGTCACCTGCGGGCCGACGTGGGTTCCCATTGATCCGATGCGGGTGATCAGCAATCGTTCGACGGGAACTCTGGGGAAGACGATCGCCAGGGATTTCGCGAAAGCCGGGGCCAAGGTCACGCTGCTGGAAGGCCCGGTTGCCGAACCTCTGAGGCAAAAAGGCATCCGGGTTTTAAAGTTCTGTTTTTTTGATGAGTTCGCCCGCCTCATCAAGAAAGAATTGAAAAAGAAGTTTGACGTTTGCGTTCATGCGGCCGCGGTTTCGGATTACCGGATCAAGAACGCCAAGCGCACAAAATTGAGTTCGCATCTGCGTACTGTAAAATTGACCCTGGTTCCGACGCAGAAAATCGTTCACTCGATCAAGAAACTGAATCCGGGCCTGCTTCTGGTCGCCTTTAAGCTCGAATCGACCATGACCAGGGCTCTCGCCCGGAAAAAGACGCAAGCCCTTTTCCGGGATGGAACATGCGACCTGGCCGTCGCAAACAGTTCGGAAGGAAAGAATTATTCCGGTTATATCCTAGACAAGAACAAAAATATCCTGGCGCACAAGCGATCGCGCCGAGAGATTTCAAGCGCGCTCGTTAACACTGTAAAGGATCTTCTATGAAATATATCGTTATCGTTCCGGACGGCATGGCCGATCAGCCCGTCGAGGAACTCGGGGGCAAAACCCCTCTCGAGGCCGCGCGCAGAACGAACATGGATTATCTGGCCCAGCACGGGTCCATCGGGATGATCCAGACCATTCCCGACCGGATGAACCCCGGCTCCGACACCGGCAACATGGCCCTGATGGGCTATGATCCGAGAAAATACAACCCCGGACGGGCGCCGCTGGAGGCCGCCAATTTCAACATTGTCCTGGCCGATGATGAAGTGGTTTTCCGCTGCAATCTTGTCACCATCGGCGACGGCAAGATGCAGGATTACAGCGCCGGACATATTAAATCAAAAGAAGCCTCTCTGTTAATCGATGCCTTGAATAAAGAGATCGATCTGGATGGGGTTAAATTCTATGCGGGAAAAAGCTACCGGCACTTGCTGGTCATGAAAGTGCGCGACCCTAAAACATACTGCGCGATCAAAACAACGCCGCCGCACGACATCTTGAACAAGGAGATCAAATCCTATCTTCCGAAAGGCCAGGAAGCGGAAATGCTCCTGAAGCTGATGGAAAAATCCCGAGATATTTTTGAAAACCATTCGGTGAACCAGGTCCGCGCCGATCTCGGCGAGAACGTCGCCAACATGATCTGGCTGTGGGGGCAGGGGACCCGGCCGAACCTTCCGCCGTTCGAAGAGAAATTCGGCGTGAAGGGATCGATCATTTCCGCCGTTGACCTGGTCAACGGGATCGGGCGGCTGGCCGGCCTCGATATCCTCGATGTTCCCGGCATCACCGGATATTACGACACGGACTATTTGGCGAAAGCCCAATATGCCCTGGGCTCGTTGAAGAAAAAAGATTTTGTTTACATCCATATCGAAGCCCCGGACGAAGCCGGCCACAACGGCGATATCCG
>JAKQAH010000117.1 GCA_029568545.1 Candidatus Omnitrophota bacterium | reverse complement strand
TCTTGTCCATAGTGACCTCAATCCTTGTATCGCTTCAACACCATCGCGGAATGGATCCCCGAGAATCCGCTGGATGTCTTGAGCATAAAGTTGACAACTTTATTACGTTTTTTGTTCGGAACATAATCCAGATCACACAACGGATCCGGCGTTTCCTGATTGATCGTCGGCGGAAGGATATTCCGTTCAAATATCATGGCACCGACCACCAGCTCAATGCCGTTCGCGCCGGCCAGCGGATGCCCGATCATCGATTTAAGAGACGTAATCGGAATTTTATACGCGTAATCCCCAAAAACCATTTTGTACGCATTCGTTTCAAAGACATCGTTCTGCTTTGTTGATGAGCCATGTCCATTAATGTAATCAATTTGCTCCGGTTTGATGCCGGCATCATCAAGAGCTAATCGGATACACGCCGCCTTGGCATCCCCTTCCGGCGGAAGATCGGTCATGTGATAGGCATTACACGTCGTTCCATACCCGATGATCTCCGCATAGATCTTCGCGCCGCGTGCCTTGGCATGCTCAAGTTCTTCCACAACAAGTAAGCCCGCCCCCTCTGAAATAACAAATCCATTGCGGTTAGCGTCAAACGGCCGTGACGCCCTGACCGGATCATCATTTAAGTTGGACATAACATTAACCGTATCAAAGCAGCCAAATGTCATAGGGCAAATCGGTGCCTCGCTCGCGCCGGTGATCATCATATCCGCATCCCCGTCTAAAATTGTTTCATAGGAAAAAGCAACGGAATCTGTTCCGGCCGTGCAGCCTGTTGAAATCGTGTTGCATACACCTTTAAGCCCATAGCGCGCCGATATTTCGCTCGACGGCGTATTGAACATCGATGCATCGTATAGATCAGGCCGGACGATCGTCGGATCGATCGGATTCTTCCCGCTGTCCGTAACAAGCGCAAATTCCTCCTCCATCCACTTTGTTCCGCAAATTGCGTTGGCAAGCGATACCCCGATCCGCTCTTTATTGACCTTGTTAAGATCAAGCCCGGAATCTTTGATCGCTTCCGCTGCTGCAACCATCGCAAATTGAACATACCGATCCATGCGGACAGCCTCGTCATGAGATAACCCTAAAGCGATCGGATCAAAATCCAGAACTTGCGCAGCGATCTTGGAATTAAACTGTGACATATCGAATTCCGTGACCCGACGGATCGCCGACACGCCGTTGATCATATTCTGCCAACAGGCTTCCTTGCCGACCCCATTGGGGGAAATCACTCCGACTCCGGTAATCACCACGCGCCTTTTTTTCTTCATATTCGCTCCATGGCAATAGCTATGCGTTCTTGCCCGCATGCTCAACTGAAAATTTCTTTTTAATATCCTTGATTTGGAAATATCTTCCGCTTTTTTCCACCGTATGAACCAGGTCGACCATCAGGCTATTCAGCGGCGCTTGCGCTTTTATCTGCCCGGCCAAACGGACGATTTCGCCATTGATATAATCGATCTCGCTCGCCCGATGGCGCATGATGCTCTGCAAAATAGAACCGTACAATGGCTCTTGGCTGAGACCCGTCAATGTTTGATGGATAATCCCGGCGGCTTGATCCATCGGCATATTCGCCAGCCCCATAATACGTTCGACGGGGAATGTCGGGAGCGAAACAAGTTTGATATCCGCCTTTTGAATGATCCCGAGCCCCTCTTTGAGTAGCATGATACTCAGCCGGCACAGATCCTTATCGGCAAATGTTTCTTGCATCGATTTTCCGGTCAAAGCCGGGATGCCGTTGTTGAAATTGACAAACAATTTTAGCCATTTCATGCCGATAATATCGTCAGAAACGCTCACCGGGAACGCCTTCTTTAAGAACGCCGCGATCTCGCGGGTCGCATCATCGACCGGCTCGAACGGTTTTCCGATGATCCAATCCCCTTCAAAATTAAAGGTGACCTCTCCGGGCCGCGTATAGGTCGCCCCAAACATCACGATGCTGCTGAACAGATCTTGCTGTTGAATATAGTTCTTTAAATACTGGTCCGCCTGAACGCCGTTCTGAGAGCTCAAGATCCGCGCGTTATCAAAAAATCTTTGATTCGCCATCACCGCATCGTCGATATCCTGCGTCTTGACAGTTAAGATCACAAGATCATAGACCCGATCCAGGCTCGGACGCACCTTGAGGTTGATCGTTTCCTCACCGCGTACTCCCCGGACTTTCAGGCCGGCCTTGGCGATCCGCTCAATCTGATTCTTCCGTCCGATCAGCGTCACATCCTGCCCGGCTTTT
>JAKQAH010000091.1 GCA_029568545.1 Candidatus Omnitrophota bacterium | reverse complement strand
GTTTGTTTTTTCCTTCGCCGCAGGAATCCTTCAAGACCGCCCCTTGGTCCGCGCTGGTGACAAGCGACGCGTACCGGGAGAGCCAACCTTTGTTCATCCGAAGCTCAAAAGGTTTCTGCGCCTTTTTGCGTTTGGCTAATTCCTTGGCCGCGACTTTTAGATGAATGGCCTTTTTCGGAATATCGATGGCGATGCGATCATTGTTGCGGACAAGGCCGATTTCCCCGCCAGCCGCCGCTTCGGGAGAAACATGCCCGACGCATAATCCGCGGGTCCCTCCCGAAAACCGCCCGTCCGTGATGAGCGCTGCTTTGATCCCGGCGCCTTTGATTGCCGCCGTCGGAGAAAGCATTTCCTGCATTCCCGGGCCTCCTCGCGGGCCTTCATAGCGGATCACCACCACATCGCCGTCCTTGACCTTGCCCGCCAAAATCCCTTTCAGGGCTTCCTCTTGGGATTCAAAGATCCTCGCCGGCCCTTCGAAGGTCAGCATCTCTTTATCAACCCCGCTCGTTTTGACAACAGCGCCCCGCCGGGCAATATTGCCGAACAAAATAACCAGCCCGCCTTCTTTGGAAAAAGCCTTTTCGGCCGGACGAATAATTTCCCCGTCGGCCAACGGCGAGGCCTTAATGTAGTCTCCCAATTTCCCGTAGACGGTGTCCGCCTCGAGTGTAAGCGGCGCGCGGCTGCCCTCGGCAACTACCCTTAAAACTGCCCCCATGCCCCCTACCTTATGGACATCTTCCATGTGGACCTCCATGCGCGAAGGGGATATTTTTACGACATTCGGCGTCGAGCCGGAAAGCTGATTGAGACGGCCCAGATCATAAGGAATGCGGGCTTCATGCGCCAACGCCAAGAGATGGAGCACGGTATTGGTTGATCCGCCCATCGCCATATCAAGGATAAAAGCATTATCCAAAGAATGTTTTTTTAAGATATCCAACGGGCGTTTCTTAGACTTCATCAGCGCCACAAGCGTGCGGGCGGCCTTTTGGGCTAAGGCCATCCGTTCGGGATTAATATCAAATTGTCGGGTCTTATCCGCGCTGCGGACGGTCGCCGGAATTGTGCCGTTGCCGGGCAAGGCAAAGCCTAAGATCTCGCCCAAACAATTCATGGAGTTCGCCGTAAAAAGTCCCGAGCAGCTGCCGTACCCGGGGCAGGCGCATTCGGTCAATAGTTCCAATTGTTTCGGGTCCATTTTGCCGGCGCTGTGGGCGCCGACCCCTTCGAACACGGAGATAAGGTCTTTTCCGCCGCAACCCGCCAGCATCGGGCCGCCGCTGACGTAGATCGACGGGATATTGATGCGCACCATCGCATTGTACATCGCCGGAACAATCTTATCGCAATTGCCGATCCCGATCCACGCGTCGCAGGGATGCGCGCCGATGATCGTCTGGATCTGGTCCGCGATCAATTCCCGGGACGGCAGGGAATACTTCATCCCCACATGCCCCATCGCGATGCCGTCGCAGACCGCGCCGCCGATATTGGTATACCAAACATTGACGTCATGTTTTTCCAGTTCCTCTTTGACCGATTGCCCGATCTTATCCAAATGCGCGTGGCCCGGGATCTGGGTCGTGTAAGAGTTGATGATCGTGATGAACGGCCTTTTGAGCTGGGCCTGATTTCTTAAGACCCCTTCCGCCATCATCAACGAAAGATTGGGAAGCATGTGGGGCCCTTCGCGGAAAATATCGCTCCCTTTTTGCCTGACATCTTCAAGACCCGAACGGATTCTTTCTCGTTTCATTTTTGCTGCTCCTTTTCTTTTTTCCAACAACGGTCCAGCGCCCATGAACATGCTCCCCGGTCATGGAAGCGCAAAAGCAGGATCACAAAAAACAAAGTCGCGATATCGATCACAAGCGTTACCGCCAGCGGCATGCCCACCAGATCCCCGAAACAGCCGCATTCCGCCAGCGGCAGTTTCCGGATGATCGCCTGCCCGACGGCAACGATAAATACCGAAGAAAACGCTCCGATGCCCACAAGGCTCGCCCTGGTCCAAAGGCCCAGCAGAAGAAACCCTCCCAGGAAATATTCCAGCCACGGAAACACCCGCGAGATGATAAATTCCAATCCGGCATGACGGATCATGTCGTAGCCCTGAATAACGTACATGAAATTCTCGTAAGGCTGAAGCAGCTTTTCAACCCCCGAGATGATGTAAACAGCCCCGATCACGACGCGTATGAAAACAAAGAAATATTTTCGTCGCATTATTTTTCCTCGCCAAGAATCCGGTCCAATTCCTTTTTCAGGGAATTGGACCCGACATAAATCTGACCATTGATAAAATAAGACGGCGTAGCCTTAACACCCAGGTCTGATCCTTTCGACTTCTCGTCCAGAACTGTCAGCTCCACCGCCGGATCCTGCACGCATTTGCGGAATTGGGCCATCTCTAAACCAAGCTCTTGCGCAATATCAATAAGCCGCCCCTGCACCCGCATGCTGCGGCTCAATTCTTCCCGCTCGTCGAACAACCGGTCATGATAAGGCCAGAACTTCCCCTGTTGCGCCGCGCACTCGGAATAAACAGCGCAAAGAATGGCATACGGATGAAGCGTCGGCAACGGATAATGCCGGAACTCGATGTACATCTTGGAAGAATGCCGTTCAAAAACTTCTTTGAGCGTGTTCGACGCATTGGTGCACGCGGGGCACTGAAAATCCGAATACTCAATGATGTGAATGCCCGCCGAAGGATTCCCTTTGGCTTTGGCAGGAACCTCTTCTTGGGCAACGGCTTCTTGCCGGGCTTTGCGAAAAAACCGGGCGCTCTGAATCCCCGAAACCATGGCAATGAGGATCAGGACCGTGCAGGCCATCTTGCCCGCGCAAACCTTTTTAAACATCAATGATGTCTCCGATATTAGTTGATATAAAATGATCCCCGTAGGCCTCCCGGAAGAGATCTTCTGTTTCTTTACCCGAACAATGGGTCGGGCCGGCCTTTTCCACCTGGAGTTCCCGGAAAACTTGCAGGATCCCGCTGATATTGCGCGGATGCGCATTCATCAGATGGAACCCGCCGAAAACGGCGTGAAACTTCCTATTGGGGAATTGCTTTTGCACCAAGCGCAAGATCGTAACGATCCCGGGATGCGAACACCCGGTCATGACTGTCAATCCGCGCGCTGTTTCAACAACCGCCGCCTGCTCGACGATAAACCGCCCTTTATATTCCCCCCGAATCTCGCCCGTCACATAAACAGGATCGGCGATTTTCAGAAAACCATAATTCTCGACCAAACGGTTGCCCGTAGCCTTCACTTTCTCTTTAAATTCCTCGCCGAACGCAGGGCATCCATAAATATTTATGTCCGAGCGCGCCTTCAAGATATCCCATAAGCCGCCCGTATGGTCCCAGTGATCATGGGAAATGATAATATCCTTCACGCGCGACAAATCAACGCCCGCTTGTTTTACATTATTTAAAAGATACTCCCCCTTTTCGCCCGTGTCAAAGAGAATCTGATCGCCGATCAAGTACGATACGCCCCACCCGGTCGAGAAGCGATCATGAGGGGCTGTGCTGTTAAAGAGTATTTTGATTTCCATGGCGTTTTTCTCCTTGAATTTTCAAGTCGGACAGCTTATTAGGGTCGGCCGTTTGATAATCCACGATCAATTTCCCGTTAAGATGATCGATCTCATGCTGGATCACCCGGGCCATCAGGCCTTTGAGTCCCAACTCAGCTTTCTTTCCTTTTCCGGTCAGGCCCATGACCACAATGTCGGTCGGCCGCTCGATGGCAACCTGGACCCCGGGGATGCTCAGGCATCCTTCGCTCATCTCATCCGTTCCCTTGGTCCAAACGATTTCTGGATTTATAAGCTGCACGGGCCCTTCGCCGATATCGGCAACGATCAGCCTCTTCAAGATACCGACCTGCGGCGCGGCCAATCCGATCCCGCGATAATGATGCATAGCAAAAAGCATCTTCTTAAGAATTTCGTCCTCGAGTGGTGTAACGGTCTCCAGCGGCGCGCATTTTTGGCGCAACATGTCATCCGGATATATGCGCAGGTCAAAAAGGTCCATGGAGCCCTCCTATCCTTTTTTTAAGATCATTTCGCCAACTTTCACACCGGCATGACGGGCGATGATCGGGCATTTGGCCCGCAATAAAAAATAAATATTCTCGTGCGTGCCGCTTAAGGCCTCATAATTTCCCTGCCCTTTGCTGATGATCAGCGGCGCGTTATTAAAAATTTTGATAAACTCCCTCGAGCAGAATTTCAATATTGTTCCCGGCGACCCGGCCCCGCTGGAAATGATCCTGGCCACGGCCCCGATGCCGCAGTCATAAGCATCCTGCTTAAGCGCATCGTTGATGATGGGAGTTTCCCGGACGGCATAAAGGACCTCTTTTCCTGGAGGGAATTCTTCAATTAGTACCCGGTCAAAGACGACTTCACCTGCATTGTCGGCCAGATAAAGGATTTGCTTTGCCGCTTTAAGATCCTGGGAGAATTTTTCGTATTCAAAAACTGTCGCGTCCAGGCCGCCGAAATCCTCCCGGAAAAGCTTTTGGATCTCTTCATCGATATTCAATGAATTCTTTGCGCCATAGTCAATAACATTGCCGGCAATCGCGATCTCGACGGCCATTCTCAGTCTGTCATCGGACCGATCCACCTTCTCCTTTAACCGAGGATACAGCTTCAGCGCCAGGGCATTGCTGCGCTCCTTGATCTCTTTGTAAAGGTCCCTCTCCCCCAGCCGCTTCTTGACGATCTTGGAAATTTCATAGGCCATTTCCGGCGGCGTCGAGACAAGAGAAAACTTCGGGATCAAGCCCGCCAAGTCATCAATCAGTTCCTTGTGGACAATCTCATTGCCGGTAAACAACCGCCCGGCCTCAATCGCCTGCATGAAAAAACAGGGAATACATTCCAAATAAGTCCGCATTTTTACCCGCCCGCGTTGCCGTTCTGAAGCGCTTGCCAGATCTGAATCACCTCTTTTTTGGCTTCGGCATCTGCGCTGTCCATGATCGTTCGGCCCTGAACGACCGCCTGCACGATCCGCGCATCAAACTTAATTTTTCCGACCACCGGGATGCCGTTTTGCCCGCAATAGGCCTCGATCTCTCCGGTTACTTGCCGGTTCAGGTCATACTTATTGATCACCATTTTCACGTCGGCCCGGAAATGCCGCGCGACATCGATCACTCTTTGCGCATCATGCAGCCCTGATAACGTCGGTTCCGTCACGACCAGCGCGCAGTCGACCCCCGACAAAGCGGCAATGACCGGGCATCCGATCCCCGGCGGACCGTCAACGATCACAAAATCCCGGCGCTCTTGTTGCGCCAATTCCTTCGCGACTTGCCTGACCTTGGCGACGAGCTTTCCCGAATTATCCTCGGCCACGCCAAGTTTTGCATGAACAAGCGGCCGTAGCCCGTTGAGGAAACAA
>JAKQAH010000089.1 GCA_029568545.1 Candidatus Omnitrophota bacterium | reverse complement strand
AAGAACTTGTTGCGAGAACGGTCAAAGGGAGCCTGGATCTTTTGGATTATCGGCAGGAAAAGGCGACGGTTTTGCGCGAGCGCGTTACGTCCAAAGGCGGAACGACGCAAGCCGCCATGGATGTTTTTAAGCGCAAAGGTTTCGACGGGATTCTTAAAGACGCGCTTCATGCCGCAAGAAGGCGCGCGAAAGAATTGTCCCGATAATAGGATCCTCAAAGGAGAATGGAATGGCGGTCATCGGAATTATTGGCGGAAGCGGATTGTACGCGATGGAAGGCATCAAAAACGTTAAAGAGATTGCGGTGAAGACGCCGTTCGGCTCTCCGTCGGATCGTTTTGTAACAGGAACATTGGGGGGCGTGAAAGTCGTTTTTCTGGCGCGCCACGGGCGCGGGCACCGGTTTTCTCCGAGCGAAGTCAATTATCGGGCCAATATTTACGGCATGAAAAAGCTTGGCGTTGAGGCGATTGTCTCTGTTTCGGCCTGCGGGAGCTTGAGAGAGGAGATGAAGCCTCTTGATTTTGTCGTCCCAGACCAGCTGGTCGACCGGACGAATAAGACCCGGGAAACAAGTTTCTTTACCGATGGGATCGTGGCTCATGTGGGATTTGCGGAACCCTTTGCCGAAGAGTTGCGGAAGATCCTGATTGCAAGCGCGCACGAAGCCGGCGCAACGGTCCATTCCAAGGGAACATACATTGTCATCGAAGGGCCCCAATTCTCGACAAAAGCGGAATCGCATCTTTACCGCAGTTGGGGCATGGATATCATCGGCATGACGAATATCACCGAGGCGAAACTGGCGCGGGAAGCGGAGATCTCTTATGCCACCCTGGCCGCCGTTACCGACTATGACTGCTGGCACGAAGCGCATGATACCGTGACGGTCGAGATGATTATCGCAAATCTCCAAAAAAATGTCGGCATGTCGAAAAAGATCCTGCAGATCGCTATTCCCCTGATGGGAAAAATCAAGGAATTCAGCGCGCGCGATGCTTTAAAATATGCCATGATCACGGACCGGAAGAAGATCGCTAAGGAAACAAAAAAGAGATTAGAATTACTCATCGGGAAATATCTTTAGAAGAAATCATTTATGACACAGCCCATGGATTATCAGAAAACCCTAAATCTTCCCAAGACGGACTTTGATATGCGCGCGGGCCTGGCGCAAAAAGAGCCGGCCTTCTTGAAGAAATGGGAAGAGCAAGGACTTCACGCGAAGCTTAGGGCCCATGCCAAAGGCAAGCCGAAATTCATTCTGCACGACGGGCCGCCGTACGCTAACGGCGATATCCATATCGGCCACGCTCTTAACAAAATTCTCAAAGATATGATCGTGAAGTTCAAGACGATGCAGGGATTTGACAGTCTTTATATCCCCGGCTGGGATTGCCACGGGCTTCCCATCGAGCACAAACTGCTCAAAGAGCTTAAGCTCAGCAAAGCGGATGTCGATTGCGTGGATTTCCGGAAAAAGGCGCATGACTACGCGATGAAATACGTGGGGATCCAGCGTGAACAATTCAAGCGTTTGGGTATTTTTGGGGATTGGGAAAAGCCGTACTTGACCCTGGATCCGGAATATGAGTATTGGATCTTAAAGTCTCTCGAGACACTAAATAAGAAAGGTTATGTCTATCGCGGCCTGAAGCCGGTCAACTGGTGCTTTCGCTGCGAAACTGCCCTGGCGGAAGCGGAAGTCGAACACGAAGATCATGTCTCGCCCTCGATTTATGTGAGATTTGAGATCGGCAATAAAAATATCCTAAAGATCAAGGATCTTAATGACAAGACCGTCTCGCTGTTAATCTGGACGACGACGCCATGGACGCTTATGGCGAACGTGGCGGTGGCCGTTCATGCGGCATTTCAATATTCTGTCGTTGATATCGGAAAAGAAGCGCTGATCATCGAAAGCTCTTTATGTGAGCATGTTTTAAGCAAGGCGGGTATTAAAAAATTTAAGGTCCTGAAAGAATTGTCCGGGGAAGGGTTAACGGGGCTGCACTACAAACATCCGTTCGGGATGAAAAAGGAATGCCGTGTCGTTATTGCCGATTACGTCACGAAAGAAGACGGCACGGGATTGGTCCATACGGCGCCGGGCCACGGGCAAGAAGATTTTGAAACGGGGCTGAGGCATAATCTGGACGTATTGATGCCGGTTGACAGCCGCGGGATTTATACGGAGGCTGCCAGCAAATACACCGGCGAGCATGTTTTTAAAGCGAA
>JAKQAH010000058.1 GCA_029568545.1 Candidatus Omnitrophota bacterium | reverse complement strand
CCCATACCTTTCCAAAAACGCGATCACCTTCTCAACCGATTCCGGCTGGCTCAGGAATCTATCTAAAAAGACCGTCATCTCCGCGGACGGCCGGACGCTTTCCGAGAAAAACGGCATCCCGAAAAGACCGTTGTTTGCCGCAGGATCATCAACGATATCCACGGACAAAAGCTTCTTCACGCGGATATACGGCGGCAGATCCTCGCCCTCTTTTGTTTTCTCCTCGCGGAATTCCTCGTCCCAGTGGATGACCATCGAAGACCCGAACGCCTGCGGATCGCTTTCAGCAAGGTTCATGACATAACCGGCCAAGTCGCCGTCCGGTGTTTCATGAGCGGTCGGATCAATATGCAGATCCGCGCGAACGATATCGCCGTCCCGCCTGAAGTTTTTCGTCCTCCCCAAAAACGTACCGAGTGCGGTACTAGACATATTCGGATGACCGAACCTCGATTTGACTCCGGCTTTGATCTTGTTGCCCAACACAACGACAGAATCCAGTCCTATGTCATCGAACTCACCCCTTTCGTCATGCGTCACCCCCTTGGTTACGACAGCAAATCCCTCGATAACCTCTTCCTTGCGGTTAACCCGCACAGCCCCGCCGCGCGCGATATCCGCTCTGAAATAAATGTCTTTATTGGCCATCTCGCACCTCTTTCACATCGGTGAAGGAAACGTCAACCTCAATCGGCATTGCCATTTGGCTTTTTGCTCCCGCCAGAATCCTCTTCGCCTTCTTCGCCGGTGTTTTTCTGCTTTTCTTTTGCTTTGTTTTCATCCTGCACCTCAAGTCCGAGTTTCTTCATCTTCTCCTGCTCGCGCTTGCGCTGTTCGAAACACTCTTCCCAGTCCTTGCCGTCCTGCGCATAGAGATCCGAATACGTCACGATCCCGTTTCTTAATCCAACCTCCGCGGCCTGCGCTTCTTTAAGCGGATCCACCCATTCCCAGCCCGGCGCGATCCATGAAGCCCCAGTCCAACGCTGTCTTTTTTCGTAAAAGGTCTCTGCCGAAATCTCGCCCTTTAAAT
>JAKQAH010000009.1 GCA_029568545.1 Candidatus Omnitrophota bacterium | reverse complement strand
CCCTTGTCAGAGATCAGGTTCTTGTGAAAATATTCGGCCGCCAGCGTATTGACATTAAAAATAAGCTGGCGCATATTGGTCGTTTGCGCGTGATCCTTGTTGGTTTCCGGAATCGCGATATTGACCTTGCCGGCCAGCATGCGGACAGCCTCGGGAAATTCGAGGCGCTCCTGCTTCATGATAAATCCGACGACATTGCCCCCCACGTCGCATCCGAAGCAGTGGAAGATCTGCTTGTCCGGATTCACCATAAAAGACGGCGTCTTCTCGTGATGGAACGGGCAATGCCCTTTAAAATTCCGCCCGGCTTTCTTGAGCGGGACATACGATCCAATGATTTGGACAATATCGCATCGGTCGATAACCTGCGCGATGATCTCTTCAGGAATGAGCCCCATGATCGCTTAAATCCCCTCGTCCTCCAACGAACGATTTTATTTTTCGTTCTTCCGCTTGGCCGTTACCGCCAGGGCTTCTTCGTTCATCTTTTCCCCCGGGAAGAAATTCTCAATCACGACCGCATAAGATGCTCTATAAAAATCTTCAGCAACATGACGAAAGATCGCACAGCTCACCGAAGTCTTTGCCATCGGAGTTATCGTCGGATGCTGAGCCAAAATCAGCACAAAAAATATCAAACCGCAGGTAAAATAGCTGCGGACCAGGGCCAGCGCCGATCCTCCGTAACGATCGATCTTCGGGGGAAGTTTGAGCTTGAGAATCAGGACCCACCCATAGCTGATCACAACAAACACCGCACAAAATAAAACAGCCAGTACGGCAAACGCTGGAAATTCCGTTGAAGCATCCTTGCCGAAAAACTGGACTTTTAGAAAATTTGCAAAATGAATATAGTAATGCAGCGCGATGAAGGTCGCGCAGAATATCCCCAGCAGCTTGATAAACTCGGATATGACCTGCCCCCGCCAACCGGCAACAAGAATGGCCGCAATCACAACGGCCATCAGCAAATCCACAGCGTTCAAACTTGTAACAGCTGCATTCATATTAATATTATTTGGATAAAAGGTGCTAGAGTATAACACACACATCCAGCACTGTCAAGAAAGCGCTACCTTCAGAAAGATGCCATAAATAGCTGAAATCAATACGCTTGCAGCCCTCTTATATTTTTATTTCTCGAGGCTGAGCTTGACAATCCCCCGGCGAAGTGGTACGCTTCACATAACAGGCGGCTGACAAAACGTTTTTTATTTCGACCAAGGAATAATATGAACCAAGAACCATTAAATCATCAAGTTAAAGCGGACAACGAACTCGACCGCGCCCGAAGAGAGCTCTCGATCCTCTACGAGATCAGCAACGCTATGCGGTCAACCCTTGATCTGGACTATATTCTGTATATCATCCTTACAAGCGTCACATCCCACACCGGCTTGGGCTTCAACAGGGCCATTTTGTTTCTCAAGAATCCGGCGGAGCGATGCCTGGAAGCGAAAATGGCTATCGGCCCCGAATCACCGGAGGCCGCCCAGAAGATCTGGGAATACATCTCCCGGTGTGATCAGGACCTGGACGACCTCATCAACAAAGATAAGCTCGAGCAGAAGGTCGGCCAAGGCGCGCTCTTCAAGTCGGTCGAGCGGTTAAAAATCCCTTTAGTGACCAAAGACGAGAATCTGCTCATCACCGCTTACAATAACGGGACCGCGATGCATATCCCCGAAGAAAAGATTTCGCAATACGCCTTTGACCCCCTTCTCCAGGTTTTCAGGACCAACGAATTGGTCATTATGCCGCTCAAAGCCAAGAACCAGGTGAACGGCGTGATCATTGCCGACAATCTTTACACGCGAAAACCGATCACGGAGAATGACCTGCGGATCTTCACGATGCTCGCAAACCAGGCCGGACTCGCCATCGAGAATTCACAGCTTTATGAAATCATCAAACATAAAAGCCGTTCCGACGCCATCACGGGGCTCTGGAATCACGGGTTCTTTCAGGACCAGCTCACCCTTGAGATCGAGAGGTCCCAGAAGGCGAACATCCCGGTGAGTCTCCTCATGATCGATATTGATAATTTCAAAGAGCTCAATGATGCTTACGGGCATCAAAACGGCGATATTGTTCTCAAAGAAATGGCGGGTATTTTGAAGGATTCCTCAAGGGATGGGGATTATGCCTGCCGTTACGGAGGAGAGGAATTCTCGATCATCTTGACGCAAACCACCAAAGACCACGGCTATGTGATTGCTGAACGGATAAGGGAGAGAATCGCGGGGCATTGTTTCCCGAAATTCTCGTCTGCGGAGCAATTAAAAGTGACCGTCAGTATCGGCCTAGCAACATCCCCTCAGGATGCGCAAACAAAAGAGTCCTTGATCCTACAAGCGGACAAGGCCATGTATGCCGCCAAACGCAGCGGAAAGAACAAGACCTGCCTCGGATAGCCCGGACTAAACCCCCGCTAACTCTTCTTCTTTTTCCTTTTCCTTCTTTCTCTCGTCTGAGAATTTAACCGAAACAATACGGGAGACGCCGGTTTCCGGCATCGTGATCCCATACATCACGTTCGCATTGGCAATCGTTTTCTTGTTATGGGTAATGACGATGAATTGCGCGATCCTGGCAAATTCCTTCAAGACATAGCTGAAGCGCCCGACATTGGAATCATCCAGGGCCGCGTCGATCTCGTCCAAAACGCAGAACGGGCTCGGGTTCACCTTGAAAACGCCGAAGATCAGCGCGATCGCGGTCAGCGTTTTCTCCCCGCCCGAGAGAAGGCTGATATTCTGCAATTTCTTTCCCGGCGGTTTTGCGACGATCTCGATGCCTGACTCCAGCACGTTCTCCGGATCTTGCAGGATCAGATTGGCCTGGCCGCCGCCGAACAGCGTGCGGAAGTAGATCTGGAATTCCTCGTTGACCTTGTTGAACGTATCGATGAACATTTGGCGCGTCGAGCGGTTGATCTTGCTGATCGTGCTCATCAATTGCGACTTGGCCTCAAGCAGATCGCTTTGCTGCTTGGTCAAGAATTCGAAGCGGGTCTTGAGCTCCTCGAACTCCTCGATCGCCACCAGGTTAACGGCGCCGAACGATTCGCAGCGCTTGCGCAAATGCTCCAGTTCCGCCGTTAATTCATCGATGCTGATCGTTTCTTGCGGTTGCTGGCCGTTTTCCGCGTTGGCTTGCGCCTGAGCTGCCTGTTCGGCAATCGCCTGATCGTAATCGATCCGGTAGGTTTGGAAAAGGCGGTTCTTGACGTCCTGCTCGTTGAACCCGAGCTTCTGGTCCTCCAGCTCCTGCTCATGCAACTGCTGGCCGATCTCACTGATCTCGTGCTCGATCGATTTTATTTGCGTCCGGACGCTGTTGATCCGTTGAGAAAGATCGTTTTTTTGAGTCTCCTGCTCCGACAAATCGCTCTG
>JAKQAH010000036.1 GCA_029568545.1 Candidatus Omnitrophota bacterium | reverse complement strand
GGCGGATCGGGAAGGAATGGCCGAGGCGGTACGGTCGTTTCAGCTGCCGTTGTATTTTCATTATCTGCACACGGCGTATCCGGGCCAGGAGATCGATGCCGGACTTTACAGTTTGCGTGACGCTCAAATTCATCGTTTTATTGGCCGTCGGACAGGCTCGGATCGCGGGCGCGTGGATGAGGTTTTTTTGAACGCCTTGAATGTGGTAATGAAAGAAATTTTGGATCCCTCGATCCCGTTTGTGGAAGGGGAATGAGGAAGAGGACCGAAGACAGATGACCAAAGACCGAAGACCGAAGACTTTTTTGGTCATCAGTCATCGGTCATCAGTCTATCATTAGAATACGATTGAGGAAGGACTGCTTATGCGAAAGATATTTTTAATTGGATTGTTGTGCTGCGTTGCGATTCCAGCCCTGGCCGGAACGGTCCGCCGGGAGAAGGTGCTGCTGCAGAGCGGGAAAGAGGTCGAAGGGTATTTGCTTGAGGTGGCGGACGATTCGATTCGCATGTATGCGGATAAAAAGATGATCCGATTGCGGTTTCGTAACATGGATATCCGCAGCGCGGATTATTTTCGAAATTACAACGGGCCGCGCGATCTGGAACTTCCGCCGGAGATCTTTAACGAGCTTTTTCCTGCGGTGGCGGATCCCGGATCTGCGCCGGAAAAACCCAAGACGGTGAAGGATTTCGTTATTGAGGGCATGGACCTGATGGCGCAGGGGGAATTTCAAAAGGCCGCCTCGGCGTTTGGCGAGGCGATTGCCTTGAGTCCGAATGATCCGGAGTTGTATCTATTTCGTGTCGGGGCGTATCAGGAAGCAGGTGATTTTGACAAGGCCATTACAGATGTGAATTGGTTGATTGAACGCTCGCCTCAGGATGGGACCTTGTATGCCCGTCGGGGTTGGCTGTATCAATTGGCGCAAAAACCGGAGCCGGCCATCACGGATTATTCCCGGGCGATTGAGGCGGATCCGCAAAATACGGAGTTGTTGCTGGATCGGTTTAATATCTACGGTGCGCTTGAGCAATGGGATTTGGCCCTTCAGGATTTGAACACGATCTTGGAAATCAATCCTGCCTACGGCGAGGGATATCTGGAGCGGGCCTTTGTTCATTTCGAAAAAGAAAATTTCAGGGCCGCGTGGGAGGATGTCCATAAAACATTGCAGAACGGTATTCGCGTTCCCAGCAAGTTTATCGATTCGCTGAAAGAAAAAATGCCTGACCCCGTTATGGCGGAGCGGAAAGAAAAGGCGCGGCAGGAGTTCATTGCCAAGGTTAACAATTTTTTAAAACAGAATGTCGCTTTTCTTGTTATCGTTGGTCTGGCGATCCTGGCGGCGGTTGTCTTTATGTTGATCCCGGCGCAGGCGCCAAAGCCCCTTTCCGTGCAGCAAAAAGAAGAGGAAGAACAGGTAGCGGCGCGGGCGTTGTTGCGCCCTGTCGATCTTCGGAAGGCCCGTAACGGACGGCGTTTTTGCGCCGAGATCACGGACATCATCATGATAAGCGTTTTAAGTTGGGGCGTTGATATTGTTGTGGGCCCGCCGGTTTTTGCCCTGGCCTTTGCTGTGCTATTGCTCGTCAAGGATGCGTTTATGGGGGTGAGCCTCGGCAAGGCCTTGTACGGGCTGCGCGTGGTGGACGAACACGGGTATCGCAGTACGATCATACAGGGATGCCTGCGGAATTTTTCCCTGGGCCTTCCGGTCCTTGTTTTTTTTGCGGTTTATTGGTCGGAAAAATTTTTGGTCGATGACAAGGTCCGGCTCTGGCTGCTGGTGGTCTGGCTGTTTTTTCTGGTGGAGACTATCAGTATTCTTTGGGCGAAGAGATATGGCCGCCGGATCGGTGATCATCTGGCCGGGACGTATGTCCATGATCTCGAGCCGGAGCGCAAGGAATGGCCGTTCTGGATTTTATTGGGGCCGCTTGTCGTCGTGTTTCTGGTTGGGACGATTGCGATGAATATGTTTTATAACAAGGCGTTTCTCTATAAATTGAATCCATTGCGGTATTACGATGTGCGGCGTGATTTTTCGTTTAAGGTACCCAAGGGATGGGGCATTACCGGTGAAGGAGAAGGCGGTATTGTGATGGAAAATGCTCAATATGCCAGCAGTATTATTTTAATGGTGAATCAGGAGGTGAGTCAGTATGCGCTAGAGCTTTGCGTGAACGCCTTTACCAAGGCCATGGAAGACGGAGGGATGGTGATGCGGACCCGCGATGAGATCACGATCTCGGGACGGCCCGCCATCAAGGTCGGATTTATGGAAGAGAAGACCGATACGGCCTATCTCCTGGTTTATTTTAAAGAAGAGGAAAAAGGCCCGCTCTTTATTTTACAGGGCACGACCCCGAGGGCCAACATGCGTTATGTGATGGCGGACAGCATGGATTTGATCACCTCTTTCCATTTTGAATAAAGGAAATCGAGCGATGTCAAAGTTGAAATTGGATCTGCATGATATTTTTAATAAAGGCGATCAGATCGAACGGGCGCTTCAGGACATCATTGAGGAGGCCGTTGCCAAAAAGATCGACGAGATCGAGATCATTCCGGGCAAAGGCAGCGGTCAGCTGAAAAAACGGGTCCTGCGTTTTCTTGATCAGCGGCATATTAAGCAGCTTTATCATCGCCTGGAAAAAGATTCGAAGAATTGGGGCCGGTTGTTCGTGAGGTTTAGGCATGAGTAAGAG
>JAKQAH010000031.1 GCA_029568545.1 Candidatus Omnitrophota bacterium | reverse complement strand
CGTGCGCGCAACTTTGTCATAAAGGCTCCGGGCATTGTCGGAGTAGCATATCGATATCTTTCTTTGCGAAATAATATCTCCCGAATCAGCATTCTCATCCATCATGAAGAACGTCGATCCAGTTTCCCGCAATCCTAAAGCGAGCGCCCATATCAGAGGATGCCTTCCGCGGTTCCGGGGCAGCAGGGCCGGATGATAACCGACCACTCCTAAACGGGGCACGGAAAGCAGTTCTTTGCTCAATAACCGCGACCAGCCAACGCAAAAAATAAGATCGGGCTTGATATTGCGCACATAGCGCGTTATTTCCTTCTCGCCTTTGTCATCCGCGAAAAAACAATCGATCTTATTCCTGCGGCACATGCCGGATAAAGGCGCGTGATCCGCATTAAATCCTGATCTCTTCAAGGTTATGACCGATACAACATTATTCCCGCGCTCGATCAATCGTTTGAGCACTTTCTTTGAGAATTCGACTGTTCCGATAAAAATAATTTTCATATCCGGACTTCCTTAAAATCAACGTCGAAAAATTTCTTTTTAATGTCAATAGACCTCCCCGCTTCGGTCTTAAGGATAGCAGCGGCGCGGTCTGCGCAATTCCCGTTTCCGTAAGGATTGCGCGTTTTCCTGCAAGAACGTATAAAATCCGCCGATAAGGACTTTCTGATCGCCTTGGCGATATCATGCCGGTTTATTTCGCAATCGATGACGCTGTCCGCCCTGATCCTTCCCCGCTGCCTGTCGCCGATATTCACCGTGGGTTTGTGAAAGGAAGGCGCTTCGATAATGCCGCTCGAGGAATTCCCGATCACGACATCGACATGCTTCATGGCCGATAAATACCCTCGCTGGCCCATGGTGATAAACGAGATCGCCCTGCCGGGATTGTCAGCAACATACCGGTCGATCAGTTCTATGATGATCCTGCCTTCCGTGTCGGCATTGGGCTTGGTGAATATTATCTTGAGCTTCGGGAAGACATCCAGGGCCTTGAGCAATTCCCCAAAATCCCTCCCGGCTGTATCCTTTTCAAGGGTGACCGGATGGAAGGTGACCAGGGCGTTTTTTTCACCCAATCCGAACCCGATCCTCTTTTCTAATTCGGGCTTCGAATAAAGCGGCATTTCCCTTATATTATCCAGCCCAAGCGACCCGACGACAA
>JAKQAH010000025.1 GCA_029568545.1 Candidatus Omnitrophota bacterium | reverse complement strand
ATTGATTTCAGGATTGATTTTCAGCTAATGCCCGGTCAGGAG
Organism: Candidatus Omnitrophota bacterium; assembly: GCA_029568545.1. Classification (GTDB taxonomy): domain Bacteria; phylum Omnitrophota; class Gorgyraeia; order Zapsychrales; family Zapsychraceae; genus 2-02-FULL-52-10. Next base: position 16,708 of record JAKQAH010000025.1, on the reverse strand, counting down.
ATGGGCCCATGAGAAGATCTTTGAGCGCGAGAGAGCGGCATATCTTTATCGTCTGTTTAGTAGCCGTGTTTTTTTGCGCTTGTTATTACAGTTTTGTCTTGCCGCTTCGGGATAAGAATGATTCTATCCGTGAAGAAATAAAATTTTATTGGCAGCAAATTTCAGGATATCAGGAAATCCTGCAGACGGAAAAAACGTATATGGAGCGTCCATGGCGGTCTTCCCGAATGGGAACCGGCGATGTTTCGGTCGCGCGCTCGGAAATAGAGGAAGCGGCTGGTCAAGCCGGAATTCAATTAAAGGATGTCATACCCCGCGAAGACAGACTCAGTTCATTTGCCCGCCGGGTCTCAGCCAACTTAACGCTCCGGGGGCGTTTTCTGGATGTGATGCGCTTTATTTATGCTTTACAGCAGCGGCCCTATTGGTGGGGGTTCTCCGAGGCTGAATTCAAAAAGCTCACGGGAGATAACGAGGATCTCGTTGCGGCGCATTTTGTTATCGATAAGGTGTTTCTGGATGCGGATTGGGCCGCCGGGCATAAACATCAAAGATCTCCGGCGGAGAATCCGGGCTCTGAGCCGAAACCGTTCGAGGCCTACGCCCAGAAAATTCGGCAAAGGGATTTCTTCGCGTTGCCGCAAAATAAAACAGAGACGGGAGAAAGGGCCGCTTCAGAATCGCTTTCTGGTTTGCGGCAGCGCATTAAGCTCATCGGAATCTCTCTGGATGAACATTCTCAGGTGGTCGTGGAAGATCTTAAAAGCAGGGAAATCCATTTCCTTTCGATGGGAGAGAGCGTCGGGCCGGTTTCTGTGGAGGAGATTTTAAGGGATAGAGCCGTTTTTCTCTATAACAATGAGCGGGTCGAAATGAGGCTGTAATGGCGGATGGCAGAAAGCAAATGATTTTCCGTCTGTTCTTGATCTTGGCGGCAAGTTTCGCTTGGGCAGGACCGATGGAAGCGATGACCGATGTGGATGGCGGGCTTGAGGAAGGGAAATTTGAACGCTTGCAATCTTCCGACGGTATCGGATGGTCAGACAGGCCCGCCGTTCTTGACGTGCTCGACCTGAAAAAAATGGATATTTTGGATGTTTTGCGGCTGATTTCCCAAAAAAGCGGGTTGAATATTGTCGCCAGCAATGACGTGAAGGGGCCGGTGACGGTTTTCTTGAAGAATGTCGCGGCCGAAGACGCTTTGAAGATCATTGTGGAAACGTACGGCTGGGCGTATGTTCAAAATGCCCATGTCATGCGCATCATGACGGATAAGGAATACAAAGAAAAATATGGTTGCCGTTTCGGGCAGAGTATCATGACGGAAATATTCACTTTAAGTTATGCCAAAGCCGAGGCCATTTCATCCAAGATCCTTGAAATGATCACGCCATCCTTGGGAGCCGTAAAATTTGACGGGCGTTCTAACAGGATCCTTGTTTCGGATACCGCCGAGAAGATTGATGAGATCCGTTCTTTGATCGAAGCCTTCGACCAAAAAGACCGGGAAGTGCTCATCGAGGCAAAGATTGTCCAGGTTGTTCTCAGCGATGACTACAAGCTGGGCATTGATTGGGAGGCGGTTGTTGCTGACATCCATAGTTTAAATTTAAAAAGCAATTTCCGTATTTCGCGCGACGCACTGAAAAAAGGAGAAATGAGCGTGGGCACAATGCCGGCTGATGAATACGCGGTTCTTGTCGAGGCCCTGCAGACTGTGGGTCAAACGGAGATTCTTTCCTCTCCTCGGGTTGCCGCGATCAATAACAAAGAAGCGAAAATATTGGTCGGATCGACGCAGCCTTATGTTACAACGACGATAACAACGCCTTCGTCCGGGCCGACAACGACGGCGGAAAGCGTAAGTTTCATTGAGGTTGGGGTGAAGCTGTTTGTGACGCCGACGATCCATGAGGATGATTTCATCACGATGGCCATCCGGCCCGAGGTCAGCTCCGTTGTCGGCAATCTGACGACCAGCAACAATAACACGATTCCGGTCGTTGAGACGTCCGAGGCCGAGACAACGGTCCTGGTGCAGAATGAGGCCACGATTGTCATCGGCGGGCTTATCAAGGAAGAGAGGATCAAGTCCGTCGATAAAATCCCGCTTTTGGGCGGCTTGCCGGTCTTGGGGGCCGCGTTCCGCCGCAAAAGCGACGTTACCCGCAAGACGGAGATCGTTATTTTTCTCACGCCTAAAATCGTTTCCGGAGAAATGCAGGGACCGGATCCGTCAGCCCCTTTATGAACTTTCCGCATCCTGCCTAGTTTTTTCACAAAACGATTCTTTGAATAATAATAGATTTTTTTCGTTCCTTTAGTAATATATATATGAATATTACTTGCCGGAACGAGCGCTTCCTAGAGGTGATGATGTTCAGTTTCTTCAAGAACCTGCCGATCACAACCAAATTTATCCTGTGGTTTCTCTTCATTGCATTAGTGCCTTTGGCCATTGCCACGAAGATCAGCTACGATAGTTCACGCAATGCTCTCGTTTCAGAGATCACCAACAGTTTGGTTGCGGTCGCAGACAACAAGGCCAATCAGATTGACAATTATTTGCGCGAGAAAGAGCAGAATGCGGCGATGCTGGCGCAGATGTCGGATGTCATTGAGGCCCTCGAGAAGTTCAGTGCGGCCTTGAGCAAATACGGCGCCTATGCGCCGGAATATCAGGCTGTTGATAACGAGTTCCGTCCGTTCTTCTCCTATTATCAAAAAACATTCGATTACGATAATCTTTTCCTTGTCAGCCGCGATGGCGACATCGTTTTTAACGTCAAAGGGAGGCGCAATATCTCGTCGCTCTATGAAATGGCGCTTTATAAGGATTCCCAGCTGGCCAAGGTTTTTATCGCGACGACTCAATCATCTCAGACGGAGATATCGGATTTTGAATACGGCCCGGAGGAAAAAGACGGCGCACTCTATATCGGGGCTCCCGTTCTGAAAGGGGCAGAGCAGCTGGGCGCGATTATCTTGCAGATGAGCAACCGCGGGATCAGTAAGCTGACGCAAGATTATGCGAATTTAGGCAGCACCGGGGAAACGATACTGGTAGCCAGGATCAAGGACGATATTATGTTCATCAGCCCGATCCGTTTCGATGCGCAGGCAGCTTTTAAGCGAAAGGCTGAATCGGATTCGGACGTGGGGAAGGCTGTCAAAGGGATAAAAGGCTCGGGAACATCCGCGGATTATCGAGGGAAAGAAGTTTTGGCGGTCCGTCGGCATTTTCCTTCTTTTCGCTGGGGCATGGTGGTCAAAATGGATAAATCTGAAGTCATTGCCTCGGCGAATCGCTTGCGGGCGACCCTTTACAAGATCAGTCTAGCGCTTTTGGGAGTTGTGATTGTCATGGCCGTCATTATTGCCCGCTCTATGTCTAAGCCGATTAAAGACCTGACAAAAGTTTCCGGGAATATCGCCTCAGGCGATTTTTCGGCCCGCGCGAAGGTTTTAGCGAACGATGAGATCGGAGCGCTGGCCCGCGCGTTCAATGACATGACCGAGAAATTGGTGGCCGCTAAGGCCAATGTTGAGCAAAAGAAAGCCGAACTTGAGGAGCAGCACAAATTGCTCGAGGAGGCCAATCGGGAACTGGACAGCTTTACCCATACGGTCAGCCACGACCTTCAGGCCCCGTTACGGGGGGTGGCCTCGTTCGCCACTTTTCTCGAGGAGGATTATAAGGATAAGCTTGATCAGCAGGCGCGGGAATATCTTAAAGAAATCCGCGAGGGTACGACCCGCATGAGCAACCTGATCAAAGACCTGCTCGCGTTGTCGCGCATTTCCAGAATTAAAAATCCTTTTGAAGAGGTAAATATCGGCGAATTGGTCGAGACCGTCCGCAAGCGGATCGAATATGATATCAATAAATTCAAAGTTGACCTGAGGATCCCGCCGGACTTGCCGATAATCGTTTGCGACCGGATTAAATTGACGGAAGTTTTTCTGAATCTGATCAATAATGCGATCAAATTTGCCTCCAAGCAGCCGGTTCCTCCGATCGTCGAGATCAAATATTCTGAAGAAAGCGAATATCATCAATTTTCGGTTAAAGATAACGGGATCGGCATTGATCCGAAATACCACGATCAGATTTTCGGCATTTTCAAGCGGCTTCATTCCCAGGATGAATATGAGGGCAGCGGAGCGGGGCTGAGCATCGTAAAAAAAGTTATTGACGATCATAAAGGAAAAGTTTGGGTCGAGTCTGCCTTGGGAAAAGGAACGACGTTCTTGTTTACTATCCCAAAGGGCCTGAAAGTCGGCACGGTTGGGGCCCATGAAGGGGAATCGCGCCAAGGAGTTTCGTCGTAGCTGGCTGTTCAATGAAAGCGCAAGGGGAAATAGAAGAGGAAAAAAGATGTCCAAGAAGATACTGATCATCGATGATACGGATGCGGACCGCAAGATTGTTAAGCGGTTCTTGAACAAAGCCGGATACGATAATATCATTATTGCCGAGAACGGCGAGCAAGGTGTGGCCATGGCCTCTTCGGAAAAACCGGACCTGGTGATCACGGACACGATGATGCCCGGCATTGACGGCTTTGAGACGTGCCGTCAGATCCGCGAAAACCACGACAACGATGAAATAAAGATCATTGTGACAACAGGGGCTATTGATGCGGTCGATGCGGTCAAAGCGCGCAAAGTCGGAGCGGATGATTACTGTGTTAAGACCAGCGATTCCACGCAGCTTATTGGGGCTGTGCGCAGTTTGATCGGTGAGGCGTAATATGCAAGAGAATAAAAGAAAGATCTTGATCGTCGGGGCCGGGCGCGCGGGCACGGCCTTGATGAAAATCTTCGGCGGGGATCCGTCTGTTCAGATCGCCGGGCTGGTGGATATTGATCCCAAGGCGGTGGGCTTTACGCTCGCAAAGAAAATGAACATTCCCACGGCCGAACGGTGGGATGAATTCTTGAAGGGCGGCCGTCTTGACGAGATTGTCAATGCGACGGGCAAAGAGGAGGTGCAACAAGCGCTGTTGAAACAAAAACCGGAAGACGTCGAAATGGCTCATGGGGTTATGGCCAAGACCGTGTGGTTTTTGGCCAAAGAATATGAGACCGTCGAGCGCAAGATCCGGGAAGCCAAAGAGGATGTGGAAGCGCTCGAATGGGGCGTTCGGAAAACCAATGAGGCGATCAAGCTGCTGTATAAAGAAATCGAGGAAAAAAACAGAGAGCTGCAGGATCTGGACCGGTTAAAATCGGAATTTATTTCCACGGTTTCTCACGAGCTGCGCACGCCCCTGGCTATTACCAAGGAAGGGATTACTTTGATCCAGGACGGCATTCTCGGTGCTGTCAATGAAAAGCAGGCCAAAGTGCTGATGACATCGAAAGAGAGCATTGACCGCCTGTCGCGGCTGATCAACGGTCTTTTGGATATCTCGAAGATCGAGGCGGGGAAGATCGAGATCAAAAAGAGCCTCATCAGCATGACGGCGCTGGCCAAGCAAGTTGTTTCGTTCTTTGAGCTGAAAGCGAAAGAAAAGGGATTGGATTTGCGCTTGAATGCGCCCGCGCAAGACATTCTGGCTTTCGCGGACCACGACCGGATTGTTCAGGTCCTTACCAACCTGGTCGGGAATTCCCTGAAATTCACGGATCAAGGGCACATCGAGATTTCTATCAAAGAGCACAACGATGAGATCGAATGCGGCGTGGCGGATACGGGGCGGGGCGTTGCCAAAGAGGATATTCCTAAAATGTTCGTGAAATTCCAGCAGATCAACCGTGTTCACGGGGACGGGGAACGGGGAACGGGGCTGGGGCTTTCGATTTCCAAAAGCATCATTGAGATGCATCAGGGGAGGATCTGGGTCGAGAGCGAAGCGGGGAAAGGGACGTTGATCATTTTTACCCTGCCTAAATACGCCGAAGAAGTCGTGCTGAAAGAATATGTGTACAATGCCGTGGAAGAGGCCAAAAAGAATAGCCATAAGATGTCGGTGATGACGATCTCTATTGATGAAACCATCAAGGAAAAAAGGCTGGTTTCCGACGACAAGATTTATTTTATGCTGAAGGGGATCGAAGATGTTCTGAAAAACAGCTTCCACCATTCGGGAAGCGTGGCGCTCAAGCATGCGCGCGAATGCGTTGTCATCCTTCCCAACAGCGGATGTCAGGCGGCGCTGAGCGCGGAAGGCCGGTTAAAACAGGCGGTTGATGATTTTCTGGCGCGCGAGCAATTGGCTGATAAGATCAAGCTGAGGTTCCGATGCGTGACCTATCCCGATGAGGCTCCAGATGCGCAGGGGATTATCGCTTTAGTTCAAAAAGCCCGGAGCTGTTAATAGGGGCGAGAGAATGCTCGCAAAGAAATAGCGGGGAGAACGATGCCAAGAATATTGATTGTTGACGATGAAGTTCAATTAGCCACGGTTGTCCAGATGAGGCTTGAGGCGCATGGGTATGAGGTCCTCATGGCCCATGACGGGGAAGAAGGCCTGAAAAAAGCGAAAAGTGAGCATCCTGACTTGATCATGCTTGATGTTATGATGCCTAAGATGGATGGCTACAAAGTCTGCGGCTTGCTGAAAAACGACACGCGTTATAGCAAGATCCCGATCATTCTTTTTACGGCCCGGGCCCAGCAAGACGACAAAATGATCGGGGCGGAAGTGGGGGCGGATGCTTATATTACTAAACCTTTCGAGCCGCCTGTTCTTCTTGCAAAGATCGAGGAATTGCTCCATCAACCATCTTAGAAGAGTCCTTAAATGGGGGAAATGTATGCCTAAAAAGAAAATTTTGATCGTGGATGATGAAATAGAGCTTGTGGATTTGGTTAAGATCCGCCTGGAAGCTCGGGGATATGATGTTGTGACGGCCAACAGCGGGCTGGAAGGATTGTCGAAGGCTGCGCGCGAGCAGCCCGATCTGATCATCCTGGATATTGCCATGGCGGAAATGGACGGCTATTCCACCTTGCAAAAGATCCGTTGCGACGAAACCTTGAAAGAGACTCCGGTGATCATGCTGACGGCGTATGCCCAGATGAAAAGCCTGTTTGAGATGGAGGGGATCAGCGATTATATTGTGAAGCCTTTTGATGCCCATGATTTCGTTGCAAGAGTCGAGAATGTTCTTAAAAAGGGGAAATGAGGAATGGCGAAACAGGATAAGAAATCCTTAGGCGAAGGGTTGGTTGAGCAAGGCATCATCACGCAGAAAATATTGGATCAGGCTCAAGCGGAAGAAAAAATGCGCGGGGAACCTTTGCGCAAGGTCCTGATCCGTCTGGGTCTGATCAGCGAGGAGGATATGGTCAATTTCATCTCGCAGCACATGGGGATCCAGCGCATCGATCTGAGCAACTACCTGATCGATGCGAAGATCATTGATCTGGTTCCCGAGGCCTTGGCCCGCAAGCACCAGCTTGTGCCGATCCTTAAGATCGGGCGCAATCTCACGTGCGCCATGGTGGACCCTTTAAATATTTTTGCTTTAGACGAACTAAGAGCCAAAACGGGTTTGACCATTGAGCCGGCGGTCGCGACGGAGACGGAGATCAAGAAAGCCCTCAACGAATCGTATACGGTCAAGGGCAGCATGGATGATGTGATCAAGAGCATGGACGCGCAGAAAATCGGCGTTGTCGAGAAAGACGAGGAGATCGAGATCAGCAAGCTCCGGGGGATGGTCGAGGATCCCCCGGTTATCCGCCTTGTCAACATGATGATCATGGATGCCGTGCAGGAGGGCGTTTCCGATATCCACATTGAGCCCGAAGAAGACAAGCTTTCGATCCGCTTTCGCATCGACGGAGTCTTGCGCCACGAAAAAGCCCCGCCGAAGCATTTCCAGTCCGCGATCATCTCCCGTATAAAAGTTCTGGCCAATCTTGACATCGCCGAGCGCAGAAAGCCGCAGGATGGGCGGTTCAATATCAAAATGGGAAACCATTCGATTGATATCCGCGTTTCCAGCGTGCCGACGAGCTTCGGCGAAAATATTGTCATGCGCCTTTTGGATTCCGGCAGCATCCTGTTCGGGTTAGAGCAGCTGGGCTTCCCGGAAGCGACATTAAAAGTCTACCGCAGCCTTCTCAGCCGCCCCAACGGCATTATCTTGGTTACCGGGCCGACGGGCAGCGGCAAGACCAGCACTCTCTACGCGTCGATGAGCTCGATCAATACGCCAGACAAGAATATCATTACCATCGAAGATCCGGTGGAATATCGTTTGGAAGGCGTCCGGCAGATCCAAGTGAACCCGTCCGTGGATTTGACTTTTGCCAATGGCCTGCGATCGATCTTGCGCCAGGATCCGGACGTGATCATGGTTGGCGAAATCCGGGACGTTGAAACCGCAGAGATCGCGATCCAGGCCGCCTTGACGGGGCATCTGGTCTTTGCGACGCTGCATACGAACGACGCTCCCGGCGCGGTTACGCGATTGATCGATATGGGGGTTGAGCCGTTCTTGATCGCTTCTTCTGTCGCGGGTGTGATGGCCCAGCGTTTGGTGCGCGTTTTTTGCAAGGACTGCAAGGGGAAGAAATGCAAGAATTGCCATGAGACCGGTTACCGCGGGCGGCAAGCGATCAGCGAGCTCATGTGCTTTAACGAAGGCATCCGATCCCTTGTCATGAAGAAGGCGTCCTCGGATGAGATCCGCAAAGCGGCGATTGAGACGGGAATGATATCCTTGCGCGAGGACGGCATGGACAAAGTGAAAGCTGGCATCACGTCTCAAGAAGAAGTCCTTCGTGTAACGCAGGAATAGCCTTTCGAGGAGATATTGCGTGCCTAATTACTTATACAGAGCCAGGGATCATGAGGGAAGGCCGGTGACCGGCGCGATGGAGTCTATTTCGGCGGAAAAGCTCGCCGAGAAACTGCGGGAGCTCGGGTATATGCCGACGCAGATCAAGGAGGCCCTGCCCAATGTTGATCTGGACCATTTCAGCAAAAGATTTCAGCGCATCAAGCCCGAAGATCTCATCCTGTTCAATGTTCAGTTGGCCAACATGATCGATGCCGGCCTGACCCTGATCAACAGTTTGCAGATCATTCATCGGCAGATCGAGAACAGAAAATTAAGAGTGGTGATCGAGGAGGTCAAGCGCGCTGTAGAAGGGGGATCGACGTTTTCCGACGCCTTGAGCCACCATCCCAAGGTGTTCTCGAAGCTTTTTGTCGATATGGTCCGCGCGGGAGAGACAAGCGGACGGCTCAATGCGGTCTTGAACCGGTTGGCGAATTATGTCGAACAGCAGGAGGATCTCCGCCAACAGGTAAAGAATGCCTTGTTCTATCCGATGATCCTGGTAATCGCCGGGATCGCGGTCGTGGTCATGATCGTCAGTTTTGTCATGCCGAAATTTATCGAGGTGTTCAACAGGGCTGAGGTGGCGTTGCCGTTGCCGACGCAGATCTTTAATGCCTTTGGTTTGGCGATTACCCATTATTGGTATGTGATCATTTTCATTGTCTGGCTGGCGGTCATGGGGATCAAGATGTACGCGCGCACACAGCGGGGGCGATGGCGGCTTGACCGTTTAAAACTGGACCTGCCGGTAGTCGGTTCGTTGGTGCGCAAGCTGATCATTTCGCGCTTTAGCCGGACATTGGCAACCCTGGTGGACAGCGGCGTGCCCATTTTGCAATCTCTGGACATTGTCCGTGATGTGGTCGGCAACAAGGTCATTGCCGAAGTGGTCAAGAATGTTCATAACAGCGTGGAGGAAGGGGAGCCGATCGCCAAGGAGCTTAAGAAAAGCGGTGAATTCCCTCTCGATATGGTCCAGATGGTTTCCGTGGGCGAGGAGACCGGAAAATTGGCCCCCATGCTTGATAAAATCGCCGGATTCTATGATAATGCCGTCGGATATTCTCTAAAGAAATTGATTGCGTTGATCGAGCCGGCCTTTATAATTGTGCTGGGTATTCTGGTCGGCTTTATCATGGCATCGATGCTTCTTCCGATGTTTGATATGATCAAAACTATTCACCGTTAATAAAAATGAAAGGAGTCGGTCGTATGCAAAAGAAAGGTTTTACGCTCATTGAACTGCTGGTTGTCATCTCGGTTATCGCTATTTTGATCGGTATTGCAGTCCCGCGCTTTAAAGGCATGCAGGATGAGGCTAATATTTCCAAGGCCAATGCGGAATTGCGGGTCCTGGAAACAGCCGTGGAATCTTACAACATGAACCAAACCCCGAATGCCTATCCGGCAAGCGCGACGACACTATGCGCGGCGTATTTGAACAACGCGACCCCCAATATTGTTGGCGATGTTCTCACAGATCCATTCCGTTCGGCAGGGGCCGAATACAACTATATCCGCTCGGCTAATGGCGAATACTTTGTAGTGTTTTCCTATGGCCCGGATGGCGCGGCGGATATTACCGGAATCGGCGATGATGGGGTCTTGACAGGGGTCGAAGACGATGATTTGTATGCCACCAATGGAACAGGATTCTAATTGTTTGAGTTTCTAAGAAAGTGGTAAGATCGCCGGGCTGGTCCCGGCGCTCTTACCGCTTTATTTTTTCCGCCGGGTTAATCGATGAAAAAAGGTTTTACTCTTCTGGAAATGCTCCTGACGGTCCTTCTCCTGACCGTTGGCATGACTTCTATTTTGCACATGGTCAGCAGGGCCATATTTGCCGATACAAATCTTGAGAATATCACGACCGCCCGTTATCTTGGCCAGGAAAAGATGGAAGAGATCAAAGGCGCCGCGGCATATGATGACATTGATAGCTATGCCTCCGCGCGCGCGGCGTTAACAGGGGCTTTTTCCGGTTTCGACCGCGCTGTTGCGGTTTCCGGTGACCCCAAGCAGGTGGATGTTACGGTCTACTGGACGACCCAAGGCCAGGACCAGAGCCTTCGTCTGGTGACATTATTCGCTGATTATGATTATTGAGCGTATCCGCATAGACACAAAAGGCCTCACCTTCGTCGAGCTTATTATCACGACGGCCATCCTTTCGATCCTTGTCTTAACGATTGGCTACACGTTTGTGGCCGGTTTACGGTTGTGGGACGAAGGGTACAACCGTTCTGATATCCGGACCGATCTTTCCCAGGCCATGGAATTTTTAAGCAAAAATTTGCGTCAGGCCCGAAGCCTTGTTGATCTGACAGCCGGCAGCGTTACATTTACGGCGGACCTTGGCGACGGAGAGGCGACATATCGCGTTTATCTTTATAATGCGTCTGATAATGAGCCCAATCCTCCGTATACGCAGGATACTTATGAGCTCAGATGGGCGAAAACGGCCTTGACTTACGGATCCGGCGTTGTTCTGGCAAAAGATATCATGAGGCCCGACGCGGTTTCCAAGCCGTTCAGCCAGACCGGGAATGTGATCACGGCGGATTTTGTCACGGGGCGCAGCAATCAAAGCGTTGCCTTGCGCACGAGTATCGAGCTGAGGAATCTTTAGTGAATAATAAAGGAATAGCGCTGATTCTCACGTTCATCTTTATGGTCAGCTTAACGGTCATGACGGCGGCCTATTTGTACCTGGTCACTTCCGACGCGAGGAATGTCAAGGCGCAAGTGAATAATGAGAAGGCGATATGTTTGGCTGATGCGGGGATCAATAAAGCTGTTTGGTATTTGACCCACACAGCTCCGGACGGATCGATCGACGGGTCTTGGCGCACAACGGCCTATCCCGCTGATCCGGGGTCTGGCCCGACTGATCCCAGGCAAGAATCTTTGGGAGAAGGGGTCTATACTATGTGGGTGGAAACGTCGGGTGGTAATATTTTAGTGACCGCCCGAGGAACGGTTAATGGCGTTGAACGGACAGTTCAAGAAATGATCACGCTGGCCGGAAGCGTGCCGCAGGCGTTTAACAATGTACAATATTCGGGAGGCAGCATCGATTTCCGCAACTCCAGCGGGACCGTTACGGGAGATCTCAATACGGTGGGGGATGTGAATAATGAAGGCGGGATGACGATCCTGGGCGCTATCACGGAACGCTCCGGCATTCCTGTGCCGAGCGTGAACTTAAGTTCGTACGCGGCCATCGCCACAAGGACGGTCAGCGGCAATAGAATATTTAATGCTGGAACATACAGCGGAATATGGTATGTTGATGGAAAGGTGACGATTAACGACAATGTTACCTTCAACGGAACGATCGTGGCGACCGGGAACATTGAACTGAACAATACGGATAATTTCACATCCCGTCCCGCCTCGAATTATCCGGCCTTGGTTACGGCATCCAATATTTCCGGGAATAAAATGGGAACGGCTGATATCCGAGGATTGGTTTTTGCAGCCGGCACCATTACGCTCAACCAGGCGGCCAACAACACGATCGTCGGGGCGATCGTTTCGGGCGGGAGCGCGGATTTCAAGAACGGTTCCGGATGGTCAATGACATATAACACAAATCTGGCTTCTCATCCCCCGCCGTACTTTACGGCGGGTGGCGGTCATGCAAGCGGGGATGAATGGAAAGAGATCTGATACGAAATAGGGTTCAAGAGTCATGGGGAAAAGCCCGGTCTACTCTCATGTCTTGGCAGGAAGAAATGAAAAGAATCATGGCCAAGGCCGAAGAGCAGTTTAGACAAGAGCAATCCATCATCGGGATCGATGTGGGCTTAAGTTCCGTGAAAGTCGTACAATTGGCCAATGTAAACGGAGCGATGTCCATTGTCAAAGCTGCGCTTGTTGATATCGGCGGCCTTCCGGGGGACCAGAAAGAGGCGCTGGCAAGCCTTAAGGTCGCTATGGTTGGATTTGATGTCCAACGCGCCAAAATAGTCGCTGTCATCAACTGCCCCCAGACGTGCACCCGTAAAATTATTGCGCCTCATATGCCGAAAAAAGAACTAGCCCAGGCTGTTCGGTGGGAGGCAAAGAACGTCATTCCTTTTTCTCTGGAGGGCGCGCTCATCGATTTTGAGATTTTAGGCGAGATTTCCGAGAATAATGTCCGAAAAAATGTTATTTCCGTTGCGGCAACGCCCAAAACGACGGTCGACAAGCTCGTGTCATTATTTGCCAAGGCGGATATCCAGATCGCGGCCATGATCCCCGTCTCGTTGAGCCTGCAGAATCTGATGGCGCATGCTCATCAAGAAAATCAAATCCTTGCCGTTGTCGAGATGGGAGCGTCTGTTACGGAGTTGAATATTTTTCGCGAGGGCCAGCTGGCTTTTTCCCGGAAACTTCCCATTGCCGGCAACGATATTACCAAAGCCATGACGAGCGCCTTGATGTCCAGCCAGGGAAAGGTTGAATTAAGCGTCGAAGAGGCGGAGCGGATCAAAAAAGAGTATGGGATCCCTTCCGGAGACCAGGAAGGGATGATCGATGGAAAGATCCAGCCGATCCAGCTGCTATCGTTGATCAGGCCGCATATCGAACAGTTGGCCAGCGAAATTGACAGATCCTTTGATTTTTTCCGCGAAGAATCGCGCGGCGGAAAAGTGAACAAAATTATTTTATTCGGCGGCGGCGCGAACCTCAAGAGTTTGGGGGAGGCCCTGAAGAACGAGCTGGAAATCGATATCGAAATCGGGGATTCTTTTCAGGGCTTTTCCGTTCTGCCCGAAGCGGTCCACGACAGGGATCGCGAGCGTTCCAGATACGATCTTGCGATCGGGGCCGCCTTGAGCCGGGCCGAAAAGATCAATCTGCTGCCGATTGAGCTTAAAGAAAAGACAAAACGGTTCATTGAAATGGTTTCGCTCAAAGGGATTGGCGTGGGGATCGCCGTCTCGATCCTGCTATTTTATGTTGGGCTGCATATCCAATGGTTCAGCCTGAATAAAAAAATGTCGGCGTTAAGATTAGAAGAGCGCACCCTGGCTCCGCGGTTGAAGAAATTGCAGACGAGCATATTGATCAGCGGGATCTTTAAGGATAGGCCTTACTGGGAAGATGTCTTGAAAGAGCTTAGCCACGTCGTTCCGCCCGAGATTCAAATGACATATTTGCGGGCAGACGACGATATGGTGCATCTGAAAGGGAATATTTTGCCGTCCGGCCGGGATAGCCAGGCGGTCCTTTCGGGCTTTATGCTGACGCTAGAGGAGGGGATCTTCCAGGATGTGAGTTTGGTCCAGACGCAAAAACAAGCAGGGAAGGAAAATATCGCCGAATTTGAAATTACCTGCAAGGTTGAATAAAAATCTTTAAGGGCAAGGGGATGAATATCCGGATTGATAAAAAATTTAAGCTCTTGGCGGCGGTCGCCGTTTTGGTTGTGGCCGTTTCTTACCTTTTCATGGGTCCCCTGGTCGGCAAGGTGCGTCGACTGGGATCTGATGTCAGAGCGTTGGATGACGAGATGAAGGCGGCCCGCCAGGCCCTCCAATCCGAAAAGAAATTCCAGCAAACGGGAGAGCTTTTGATGCGCAGGCAAATCTCTCTCGCGATCAACGAGATCACGCAAACTGGAGCGGCACAAAAAATAAATTTTCTTTCCATTAATCCTCAGCCGATCGCCAGGCCCAAAGGGGCGAAATATCCCCTGTTGCCCATCAGGATGGATCTGCAATCGGAGTACCGGGACCTCGGAAGTTTTCTGGGCTCTCTGGAAAAGCTTCAGCAAAGCATCGTGGCTATCAGGAGCTTTGAAATTTATGCGGCTCCGGACATTTTGCCCAAGATCGAGACGAATTTAGTCGTTGAAGTTTATTTGCGGGAAGGCGAAGATGGATAAGCAGAAAAAACTGATGATCGTATTGCCCGTTTTAATCCTGATCATGGCTTTTGTTTGGGTGCCCGTCATGAGAGGGAGCGGCGCAAAAAAAAGCAAAAAAAATATGGGCCGAGCGGTTTCAGGGGGGCTATCGGCGGGCAGCAGCCGGGATTTGATCGCTTTAGGCCAGTCCAACGAACGAAAAAAGGCAAAAACCTCCTATGCGGATTGGGGGCGCAATCCTTTCATTCTTTCCGGAAGCCCTAAGGCATCCGTGCTTGAAGGGATTATGTGGGACGCGAATTTCCCTAAAGCGATCATCAACGGAAACATTTTTGGCGTCGGTGATGAAACCGGATCAGGAGTGATCGTTGACATAACGCCGACCAGCGTGACCATTAGAAACGCCGCGACAGAAAAAATATACAGTTTAGGCCCATAGATCTTGCCGGTTTTTATCCGATCGCAGTTCATGCGTAAATTAACTCACCAGGAAATTCTCGAACGACAAAAAGAAAAGCTGCGGCATGCCCGGCTGCCCTTTGCGGTTGTCCTTAATAACGTCCGCAGCCTTTACAATGTAGGCTCCATTTTCCGCACTAGCGACGGAGCCGGGGTCGAAAAGATATGGATTTGCGGGATTACCGGCCATCCGCCCAATAGCCGCATTGCCAAGACGGCTCTGGACGCCCAGGAGCATGTGCCGTGGGAATATCGGGAGGATATTTTTTCGCTTTTAAAGGAATTAAAAAAGAAAAAATACCAGATCGTTCTTCTTGAACAGACCCAAGAGAGCCGCCCGTATGAGGATTTCAAGCCCGAAGGCCCTGTCTGCCTCGTTGTCGGCAATGAAATCGACGGCGTGACGCAGGAAATCCTTCCTTACTGCGATAAGGCCATTGAGATCGAGATGGCGGGGATCAAAAACTCGCTCAACGTGGCGGTAGCCTTCGGCATCATCGCCTATCATTTCCGTTATTGTTTTAATCAGAAAAAGAAATAAAGGTCAGCGGATCTCTTCGCGCATGGCTAATTTGATGCGCGTTTGCACTTCCGTTGAAAGGGAAGACGTATAAGGGGAAGGGAGCTCGTTTTCAGGCTCGTGGTGCAGGCCGATCAAGCGTTTTAATCCTCTGATCTGGCGCCCGAAAAAGACGCAATTGGTGCACATGGTCAGATGGATCCAAAGAAAAGCGCGCTGCGATAGGGAAAGGGGATGGTCCAGCTGTTCGGACAGCAATCGCGACGCATGTTTGCAGCTTATAATGATCTTTGGGCTCATTTTTTTTGTTTATCCATTTATCAGTCGTTATTGCGGCGCAATCCTTACAGTCAGTTTTGCTTGTTGACGAACCAGTTGATTTCCAGGCAATCCCTGAGCTGCAGCCTGGCCCGGTGCAGCAAGACCCAAAGGTTGGACATGCTGATACCGAGAATCCGGCAGATCTCCTTGCTTTCGATCTTTTCGATTTCTCTCAGCAAAAAAGCGTCTCCGGCCGTCTTGGGAAGTTTTTCCGAGCACTTGTGAAAGACGCTCCAGAATTCTTTTCTTTCCAGAAGCTCATCCGGTTGGGGGACCCAGGCGTCCAAAGTTTTTTTCGAGCGCCCGGCATGATCAAAGAACTGGTCGATAGCTTCTTCATTATGCTGCAGATCGGTCACCGGCTTTTCCCGGTAATGTTTACGCAACGTATCAACGATCTTATGCTTCAGGATCCCGGTCAGCCATGTCCGTTCGCTGGATTTTCCGGAGAATGTGTAACGGGCCTTTAAGGCGGCCAGGAAAGTTTCCTGGACCGCGTTTTCCGCCTCTGTGATATTGCGCAACCGGCCGAGAGCAAAGTGATAAAGATAATTTCCGTGCTGGTCAACCCAGCGTTCCGGGTCGAGAGAGCCTGAGGAGGATTGTGAGGGTTGATTCGCCATAAGTTTCGAAGCCGCTTTCTAAGAATATAATTTACCAAATAGTTTCATCGGGAGCAATGCTTTTATTTTGATGCTTTGCGTTTAGAATGCTTCATGTTAGAATAATGGCCTTTGAAAGTTGAT
>JAKQAH010000013.1 GCA_029568545.1 Candidatus Omnitrophota bacterium | reverse complement strand
ATCAAGACTCTTCAAATTTCCTGTCACAGCTCCCAGCGTAATGCTGGGCGGCGAGCACAGCATTACGCTGGGAGCTGTGCAGGCGGTCGCGGAGAAATATCCGAAGTTGACGGTGCTGCAATTTGACGCGCACGCGGATTTGCGCGACAGCTATCAGGGCACGCCCTATAATCATGCCTGCGTGGCCCGGCAGATTGCCGGATTTTGCGATCTGGTTCAGGTCGGCATTCGCAGCATGAGCAGGGAAGAAGGGGACTTCCTTCCCGGAAGCAGCGTCAAATCCTATTCCGCGGATGAGGTTTTTGCTCGTCAGGACTGGGCGGAAACGATCGCGGGGGACCTCGAGGGCGATGTTTATGTGACGATCGATCTGGACGTTTTTGATCCTTCGGTCATGCCAGCCACCGGTACGCCGGAGCCGGGCGGTCTTTTCTGGCGCGATGTGCTCAGTCTGCTTCGCCTGGTGTCGCGCAAATGCGCCGTTCGCGGTTTTGACGTGGTCGAGCTGGCCCCTCTGCCCGGCATCGTCGCCCCCGATTTCATGGCGGCCAAACTGATCTATCGGTTCATGGGGTATCTGACAAAATAGACACCTCTTCGGAGATTCCCATTAATAACCCCTTGACAAACCAGGGAGATGATGTTTTAAGGTCCCCAACTTGTCACGGTCTTATCGCGGGGTGGAGCAGCTTGGTAGCTCGTTGGGCTCATAACCCAAAGGTCGTAGGTTCAAATCCTACCCCCGCTACCAAAAAAATCAAAGGTTTGGCGATTCTTCGTTAAACCTTTTTTTATTCGCTTCTGTATGGATGCGATTATTCATCATGGCATACGGAATTCAGGATCTCGTTCCTCTATGAAACGCGGAGGTTGGAAGTCGATGGCGGTTAAATCAGGGCGAAATCGCTCATCCAAAACCATACTCAAAAAGAAAGAGACCAAACAAAAGACGGCAAAAGCCCGTTCCAAACCGGTTCTTTCACCCGGCGTCGCACCGGTTTCTTCTTCCAACAACATCTCCCATCTTTCTAAAGACATTCTTTCCAACGTGGGCGTCGCGATCTACATTATTC
>JAKQAH010000011.1 GCA_029568545.1 Candidatus Omnitrophota bacterium | reverse complement strand
CGTGCGGCTGAGTTCGGGAAAAGTTTTTGGAGCGGAAATCATTCTTTTTGTGGAGACGGATGAAGACCTTAGGCTGTTTTCCGATTCGGGGGTATCTATAAGCCGGAAGATTGAAACGGACAAGAATTTTAAGGCGGTCGGAGCTGATAATATTTTTGTTGTGGACCAAGCGTCGGGCTGGAGGGATGATGCGGAGCCGGTAACGTTGCTGGAAATTCTTGAAGATCAAGGCCGGACAGTTGCGGCGGCCATTTACGGGAAAGAGAAGGAGTTTGTTTTGCCGTTATGCGCGCGGAGTTTAGCCGTTGGGAACATCATGATTTCGATTCTCGGCCAAGCGCAGGCGAAGGATAGTGTTATCGTGAAACAAACTTTTATTCCTGAGACCGGTCAATATAAGAGGTTTTTTATAGAGGGCGGGGTTATGATCGGAGCTGTTTTGGTCAACAGCGAGAACGAAAAGCCGGAAATCCTGCGGCAAATCACCGAAAAAGAACCTTTTCAATGGAACGACGACGATCCTCAGATTGTTGCGGAGACCGCCGGTGCGCCGTGCTGCGCCGCGGAATCTTCCGATGGAAATGTTTCCACAGAACTCGTTGATAAGTAAAGAGTTGTGATGTAGTATAAAATAAGTTAGTATTAAAATTTTCTTGCTAAAATCACGATAATATATTATGCTTAACATCGTAAAAAGTTCGAACATCGCGTCTCGCGTTATTGTTGCTCTTCTTTTTTTCATTTCATTTTTCGCCTTTCATAAAAATGTCGCTGCGGATATCAAGGAAAAAACAGCCGAAGAATACCGTGCCTTGGGCTATGCGGAACAGCAAAAAGGCAATTTAAACGAAGCTTTATCGTATTATACGAAAGCGACGTCATTGGGCCTTGAGAACGCGGTATTGCTCAATGACATGGGCGTTCTCTACGAGCAGATCGATCTTTACTCCAGGGCGGAAACGTCCTACGTAAGAGCGATCCAGGCCGATCCGAAATATTTGCCGCCGTATAGCAATTTGGCATATCTTCACCAGAGGCTTAAACGTTTCGACAAAGCCGCAGAATATTTTAAAAAACGTTTTGAGCTTGGCGATCCGATGGATCCCTGGGCCCAAAAAGCCAAAGAGGAGCTGATTAAGATCGATCCGGGCTATCGGGACTGGATCGCATCGTTGGAAGCGGAAGCCTTTAACCGGCAACTCGAAGCTAAATCCCAAGACGAATTTTATCGGCGCGTCGAGCAAAGCCAGGAACATTATCTGCGCGGCAATACGTTCGTGAAAGAATTGAAGTACGAGGATGCGATCAAGGAATATGACCAGGCGTTGTATTTCGCTCCCAACAATCCGAACATCATTGATGCGCGCAAAATGGCTTTGCTGGAGATCGCAAAAAAAAGCGTCCGAGAGCAATCCGAACAAGCCATAAGGAGGTTAGAGACGGGTGATACCCTTTCTGCACGGCACGAGATCCAAAAGATTCTCACCACGATCCCAGAAGAACCTATAATGATTTCTCCCTAATCTGCCCGGAAGTTTGCCGAAAATGCTGAAACGAAAAGCATTTAATCACATTAACACGCGATTGATAGCGCCCCGCAGTTCTAAGGCTTAAAAGACGCAACCACACACAGGACGGTTAATCGTTCGATGCAAGAGTAAAGATTTCCCAGATGGCTAAAGCAAAATTGTTTTTGGTTGATGGGCACGCATTATGTTACCGCTGCTTTTTTGCGATCCGGTCGTTAGCGACCAGCACGGGGCGGCCCACCAATGCGGTGTATGGGGTTGTGCGGATCATCCGCAGCCTGCTGAAAGAGCATCGGCCGGACTATATGGCTGTCTGTTTTGATTCCAAAGAAAAGACGCGCCGTCAGGAAAAATTCGCCGCCTATAAGATTCACAGGCCGTCGATGCCCGAAGATCTCCGAAGCCAGATCCCGATCATTAAAGATGTTATGGAGGCTTTCAATATCCCGATCTTTGAGCTTGGCGGATTCGAGGCGGATGACCTTATTGCGACGATCTCGAAAAAATTCGCGGGCAAGGACCTTGAGGTCGTTATTGTCAGCGATGACAAGGATATGTACCAGCTGGCGGACAAGAACATCAAATTCTTTGAAAGCAAAGACGGCGTTATTCTGGACGCTCAAGGGGTCAAGGAAAAATTAGGTTTTGATCCCAGGCAGATCATTGATTTTATTGGATTGGCCGGAGATGCCACCGACAATATCCCCGGCGTAAAGGGGATCGGCAAAGTCAACGCTTTGCAGCTGATCAGTAAATACGGGACTTTGGAGGCGATCTTAAAAGAATTCAAGAAGATCAAAAGCCCGTCCGCCAAAGAACAGCTGATCATTGACCAGGAGAAGGAAGCGCGGTTGAGTAAAGAATTGGCGGTTTTGGATGCATCGGTTCCGTTTTCCTATGGTCTTGACCATCTAAAAGTTCAAGAACCAAATAGCCGACGGCTTTTTGAGATCTTTCAGGAACTTGAATTCCGGAAGCTGGCAGAGGAGTTTGATGCAAAAGAACCGGCCAGCGTCCATACTCGGTCGGTTAAGAGCGCATCAGACATAAAGAATCTTCTGAAAGAAATCGAAAAGAAAAAACAATTTGCGTTTACGATTGACGGGCAGAATGACGGAGGCCTTTTCAGCGATCAAACAGTTTTTGTGGCCTTGGGCGAGCAGGATGTTTTTGCCGTATCGAAAGAAGCGGTGATTTCCCTTAAAGAGGTTTTTGAAAATCCTGAAATATTAAAGATCGCCTACAACATCAAGGAAATGCTCAAGGCCTTGGCCAAAGCGAAGATCTGCCTCCAGGGGAAAGCCTTTGATGTGATGCTGGCCGGTTACTTGCTGGGGCCGTCGCCGGCGTTTTTCGATTTGAATAACCTGACATGGCAGTATCTCAAAGGTTCGATTGCTCAAGAATCGCGACTGGCCGCCGAAGCGCAGGCGATCGTGAAGTTGCATCCATTGCTGGCCCAGGAACTCAAGGATAAGGCTCTTTTACAGTTATTTGAGGATATCGAAATGCCGCTGGCTCGCGTCCTTTACAGGATCGAAACCAACGGCGTGAATCTTGATCTCGCATGGCTGAAAAAATTATCGAACGACTGCGAAAAGAAGATCGATGAGCTTACGGTGAAGCTGTACCGGATGGCCGGCGAGGAATTCAATCTCAATTCGCCGAAACAATTAAGCCATATTCTCTTTGAAAAGTTAAAGCTTCCGGTGATCAAGAAAACAAAAACAGGGGTTTCCACCGACGAGTCGGTTTTAAACGCTCTTGCGGAGGATCACGAGTTTCCGTCTTTGATTCTGGAATACCGACAGTTGGCGAAGTTAAAATCCACCTATATCGATGCCTTGCCAAAGCTGATCAATCCGGATACCGGGCGTTTGCATACGCAGTTCAATCAGACGGGAACGGAGACGGGGCGCTTGAGCTCGAGCCAGCCGAATTTGCAGAATATCCCGATCCGCACGGAATTAGGCCGCCAGATACGCAAAGCCATTATTCCCTCGGAAAAAAGTTTAAACATGATCGCCGCGGATTATTCTCAGATTGAATTGCGCATTCTGGCGCATTTGTCGGGGGATAAGAATTTGATCCGGGCATTCAATAATGACGAGGATATCCATAATTTTACGGCCTCGCTGATCTTTGAGGTCGAGGAAAAAGATGTTACGCCCGAAATGCGGACTTCCGCCAAGCGCGTGAATTTCGGCATCATTTACGGGATGAGCGCGTTCGGGTTGGCCAATGATCTCAAAGTTCCGCAACAGGCGGCCCAGGAGTTCATTGACCGCTATTTCGCGCGCTATCCGGCTGTAAAGGATTTTATGGATGGAGAGATTCGCAAATGCGAAAAAGACGGATACGTTGCCACGCTGTTGAACCGCCGGCGGTACCTTCCCGAGATTAACAGCAAGAACGGGGCCATGAAACAATTTGCCCAGCGTCAGGCGATCAATACGCCGGTCCAGGGGTCGGCGGCGGACCTGATGAAGCTGGCGATGATCCATATTCAGCGGGAGATCGAGGACCGCAAGCTGGAGGCGCGGATGATCAGCACGGTCCATGATGAACTGGTCTTCGAGGCTCCCGAAAGCGAAACGAATGATGTCATCAAAATGGTCCGCCGCCAGATGGAATATGTGGCGGAATTAAAAGTCCCGATCAAGGTGAGCGTGAAAGTCGGGAAAAATTGGCTGGACATGAAGGAGATCGCATAAGGGATGAAAATCGTTTTTTGCTCTTCGGAGGTTTTTCCATTTGCGAAAACGGGCGGCTTGGCGGATGTCTGCGGTTCACTGCCGATCGTATTAGAAAAGATCGGCCTGGAAGTCATGATCGTTTTGCCGGCGTATCGAGCGGTCGGGCAGGGAAATCATGGGATTGAAAAGGTTAGCCAGAGGATCTCGCGAACAAAACTCGGCAATATTTACATCTATTTCATTGAGAACGAGCTTTATTATGACCGAGACGGCCTGTATGGGGACCGTTCCGGGGACCATCCGGACAATATCGAGCGGTTCAGCTATTATTGCAGTGAAACGCTTGCGTGGCTGAAGCAATTGGATTTTCAGCCGGATGTCATTCATTGCCATGACTGGCAATCGGCGCTCATTCCGGTCTATCTCAAAGAAAAGTACGGGCGGGACGGATTTTATGCCAACACGAAAACGGTGTTGACCATCCATAATCTTGCGTTCCAGGGGATCTTTCCGGGGGATCAATACGCAAAACTTGGATTGAGCGAAAAATTATTTACACCCCAGGGATTTGAGTTCTACGGAAAGGTCAATTTGCTGAAGGCCGGGATCATTTACAGCGACCGGGTTACGACCGTCAGTCCGCAATATGCCAAGGAGGTCCAAACCAAGAAATTTGGGTGCGGCCTTGAAGGCGTTCTCAAAGAGCGGTACGACGGGGTTGTTGGGATTTTAAACGGTTTGGACCGTGATGTTTGGAATCCCCAGACGGACCGTTTGATTGCGAAAAGATATTCCATAAATGATTTCGCCGACGCTAAGCTGATCAACAAAACCCGATTGCAAAAAGAGCTGGGCCTTAAGGTCGGCAAGGATATCCCGCTTTTCGGTTTTGTCGGGCGCTTATCACATCAGAAGGGCATTGACCTGATCATTGAATCGGCGCGGGAGCTGGTCAAGATGAATGCGCAACTGGTTGTTCTTGGTTTGGGCGAAAATCAATATGAAGATCAGTTAAAAGGGCTCGTGTCTTCCTATCCAAGGAATGTCACGGCTCATTTTGATTTTAACGATCCTTTGGGGCACCGTATTTATGCGGGCAGCGACTTTTTTCTCATGCCGTCGAGATTTGAGCCTTGCGGCCTGACTCAGATGATCGGTTTGTATTATGGGGCCATTCCGATCGTTTATAAGACCGGCGGTCTGGTTGACACGGTCAAGCCGTTCAACGCGCTGCATGGCGGCGGGAATGGTTTTGTTTTTACGCGGTATACAAAAGCCTCGTTTGTAAACGCGATCAAAAATGCGCTCGCGGTCTTTAAGCAGGAAGAGAAATTGGATCATGTGCGCCGAAATGCGCTCCATGCAGATTTTTCATGGGCAAATTCCGCGCGGAAATATCAGGATATTTACAACAATGTCATGCAGCAATGATTCTTTTCGATGCGCGCGAGCGCATGGGGCGGTTGAGGAGGGGCTTTAATGACGGTGATTGGATTAACGGGGAGTTTGGGGACCGGTAAATCGACCGTTGCGCGGATGTTCAAAGCTCTGGGAGCTCACGTTCTCGATGCGGATCAGATCGCCCGTCAGTTGATGCGGCCCGGCGCGCCGTGTTTTATGCGCATCGTAAAAATGTTCGGTAAGGATATTATCGCTTCAGGAAGGATTGATCGCAAGAAACTTGCCTCGCGCGTCTTCGCGGATGCCCGTCAACGGCGTCGGCTCGAACAGATCATCCACCCGAAAGTCCGCAAGATTATCGTCAAGAAGATCCGGGAGGGCAAACGTGATAAGAGCCGCAGGGTCATCGTTATTGATGTGCCGCTGCTGTTTGAAGCGAAACTCAACCGTTGCGTCGATCATACAATTGTCGTGACGGCAGGCAGGGCGGAGCAAATCGCCCGGGCGGCAAGGAACTTAGGCATTACCAAAGCGGAGGCAAAGCGGCGCATCAAAGCGCAAATGCCTCTGCGACAGAAGATCCGCTTGGCGGATATAACTATAGATAACCATGGAACATTCAACCAAACTCAAAAACAGGTAAAACAAATATGGGAAAGACTATGACGAAAGAAACGAAAACAACGGTTAATAACAAAACAGCGGAAAAGGCGGCGCCGCCCAAAGAAAAAGCCCCTCCAGAGCAGGAAACCAAAACGACCAATGGGGAGCAGATGGACATTACGAAGCTCAAAGACATGAAAATGTCAGAGCTGTCGAAATTTGCCAAGAACATGTCGATCAACGGCATCAGCGGCATCCGCAAGCAGGATTTGATTTTCAAGATCCTTCAGGCGCAGGCGGAAAACCAGGGCTTGATGTTCGGGGAAGGAACGCTGGAGATCCTCTCGGAAGGATTTGGCTTTTTGCGCAGCGTGAACTATAATTATCTGCCTTGCCCGGACGATATTTATGTTTCGCCCTCGCAGATCCGGCGGTTTGATCTTAAAACCGGCGATAGCGTGAGCGGCCATATCCGTCCGCCGAAAGAGGGCGAGAAATATTTCGCCTTATTGAAGGTGGAGGCGGTCAATTACGAGAATCCGGAAGATTGCAAGGATAAGATCTTCTTCGACAACCTCACGCCCTTATATCCGCAGGACCGGATTATTTTGGAAACGGATCAGAAAGAGATTTCCATGCGGATCATGGATCTCTTGACGCCGCTCGGAAAAGGGCAGCGGGCACTGATCGTCGCTCCGCCGTACAGCGGGAAAACCGTGCTGATCCAGAAGATCGCGAACTCGATCATGCAGAACCAGCCGGACGTGATCCTGATGGTCCTTTTGATCGACGAGCGGCCGGAAGAGGTTACGGATATGCAGCGAAGCGTCAAAGGGGAAGTCGTCGCCTCGACGTTCGATGAGCCGGCGGAACGCCATGTGCAGATCGCCGAAATGGTGCTGGAGAAAGCCAAGCGGCTCGTCGAGCATAAGCGCGATGTGGTTATTTTGCTGGACAGCATTACCCGTCTGGCGCGCGCGTATAACACGGTTGTTCCGCACAGCGGGAAGATCCTTTCTGGCGGTGTGGATTCCAATGCCCTGCATAAGCCGAAACGGTTTTTTGGAGCCGCCCGTGCGGTCGAAGAAGGCGGCAGTTTAACGGTCATCGCAACGTCGCTGATCGATACCGGTAGCCGTATGGATGAAGTTATTTTCGAGGAGTTCAAGGGAACGGGCAACATGGAACTGCAGCTGGACCGCAATTTGTTCCAGAGGAGGATCTATCCGGCTATCGACATCAAGCGGTCGAATACCCGCCATGAGGAGAAACTGATCCCGGAAGACGATCTGCAGCGCATTTGGCTTCTGCGCAAGGCCGTGCACGATTTGAATTCGGCTGAAGCGATGGAGCTTTTGATCGATAAGGTCGGCAAATATAAAACGAATGCCGAGTTCTTGAATAATCTTAACCAAATGTAATTTTCAAAAGGAGCAAGAGCAATGAAACCATCGATTCACCCGCAATACGAGGAAACAACGATCACATGCGCCTGCGGCGCGGTGATCCATACGCGCTCGACCAAGAAGAATATACGCGTCGAGATTTGTTCGAACTGCCATCCGTTCTTCACGGGCGACAAGAAGTTCGTTGATATGGCCGGACGCATTGACCGCTTCAAGAAGCGCTATAACAAAGAAAAATAATTATGGGCTCAGAGAAGTACGAGAAGATTGAAGCGCGGTATCTTGAGCTGGAGCAACTCCTTGCCGACCCGCAGGTCCTTGCCGACCAAAGCCGCTATCAGAAACTGGCGAAGGAATATTCCGACATTACGCCGGTGGTGGCCACATTCCGGTCATATAAGGAAACTGTACGGCATAGGGAGCAGGCCCGCTTGATTCTTGAAGAGAAGCATGATGCGGAATTCAAAGAGCTGGCCGAGGGCGAACTGGAAGAGCTGACGGCGAAAGAAAAACAGCTTTTGGATAAGCTCAATGAGCTGACCAATCCCAAAAAGAAGGAATCGGATCGCGACTTGATCATGGAAATCCGCGCCGGAACGGGAGGGGGCGAGGCAAGTTTATTTGCCGCGGACCTTTACCGGATGTATGTCAAATATGCTGACCGTAAAGGCTGGAAGGTCGAGGCGATCAGCAGCAACGCATCCGAAACGAAAGGGCTCAAAGAAGTTATTTTCAGCATCAGCGGCAAGGGCGCGGAACGATGCCTGAAATGGGAAAGCGGGGCCCATCGCGTGCAGCGCGTGCCTGAGACGGAGGCGTCCGGGCGCATTCACACGTCGGCCGCGACCGTCGCGGTTTTGTTTGAACCCGAGGACATCGATATTACGATCGATCCCAAAGATCTGAAGATCGACATTTTCCGCTCTTCGGGGCCGGGCGGCCAGAGCGTTAACACGACGGATTCCGCGTGCCGCATTACCCATTTACCGTCGGGTCTCGTTGTGACGTGCCAGGACGAGCGATCGCAACTGAAAAATAAAAACAAGGCCATGCGCGTTCTGCGTGCGCGGCTTATGGATAAGATCCAGACCGAGCGCTATGAAAAAGAATCCAAGGATCGGAAGATGAAGATCGGTTCCGGGGACCGGAGCGAGAAGATCCGCACCTATAATTTTCCCGACCGGCGCGTGACGGACCACCGGATCGGTTTTACGACGCATCAGCTGATGAGCGTCTTAGACGGCGACCTTGACGAGATTGTGGAGGCGCTGATCAAGGCGGAGGATGAGAATGAAGGAAAATGAATTGATGCTGACGTCGCTTCTGGATTGCGAACGGATTGATCTTGCTGTAAAAGCGCGGGAATTGACACCGGAACAAGAGCGGCAGTTCCGCCAGATGAAGGCGCGGCGCGCCCAAGGTGAGCCGGTCCAGTATATCATCGGAAAAACAGATTTCATGGGGATAGCGCTGGTCGTTGACCGGCGGGCGCTGATCCCTCGACCTGAGACGGAGATCCTGGTTGAACTGGCGGTCAGCAACGGAAAGGCCTTACGCCAGGATGGAAAACTGAATGTTTTAGACCTCGGTACCGGCTCAGGGAATATCGCGATCGCAATGGCAGAAAATATTTCTCATGCGCAGATAACTGCTGTGGATGTCAGCGCGGAGGCCTTGACGCTGGCTAAGATGAATGCAAAAACGCGTGGCGTTCACGGACGGATCCGTTTTATAGGGGAAGACATGTCGGTATATTTAAAGGCGACAAGTGCTGAAGCGCGGAAATTCAATATCATTATTTCCAATCCCCCCTATATTCCAACGGAAGAACTGGCAAGGTTGCCGGCGGATGTCCGCAATGAGCCGCGGACAGCGCTGGATGGGGGCCATGACGGGCTGCATTTTTACCGTGAGATCCTCAAGTATGCCTATACTGTTTTGTCGCCGGACGGCTTACTGGCGTTGGAGATAGGCGATGGCCAGCGAAACAGCATTGAAAAAATATTTGCGCAGTATCCGCAATATCAGCGCGTCGAGTTTTTCAAAGATTATGTTCAGACAGACCGTATCGTTATGGCCCGTTTGAGCGAAACCTTTTAATTCGGACAGGCTATGCAAAAATTAGTGATTGAAGGCGAAAATACGTTAAAGGGCGAGGTGACGGTCAGCGGATCGAAAAACGCCGCGTTGCCGATCCTGGCTGCGACATTGTTGACCGACGAACCGTGCGTTTTGCACAACGTTCCGAGGTTACGCGACACCAGGACGATGGTTGCCCTCTTGGAATCTCTCGGCAAGACCGTCGAGTGGAAAGCCGATCAAGTGACGGTGAAATCCGCCGGGACGGCAGATTATGTTGCCGATTATAAATTGGTTTCGACGATGCGCGGGTCGTTCTGCGTTCTCGGGCCGCTTTTGGCAAAATTGCATAAAGCGAAAGTTTCTTTGCCCGGCGGATGCATTATCGGTGTGCGGCCCGTGGACCTGCACCTTAAGGGCTTGAAGATGCTGGGCGCGCACATTGACATCGAAAATGGTTACGTCAATGCGCAAACCCGGCGCCTCAATGGCGCGCACGTCTATTTAGGAGGGATGTTCGGCTCATCGGTTCTTGCGACCGCGAACATTCTCATGGCAGCTACGCTCGCCAAGGGGGAGACGATCATTGAATCGGCGGCCTGCGAGCCCGAGATTGAAAACCTGACGCAGTTTTTGATCGCAATGGGGGCGAGGATCAAAGGAAAAGGAAGCCATTGCTTGACGGTGACCGGAGTCAAAAAACTTCACGGCGCCTCATTTAAAATCATCTCCGACCGGATTGAAGCCGGAACCTATATTCTCATGGCGGCGGCGACAAAAAGCTCGATTACGCTTAAAAACGCCTGTTATGGACATTTAATGGCGCTGATCGATAAATTGGACCAAGCCGGCGTCAAGGTTGCCGAAGAAGGGAATCTGATCAAAGTCACTCCGCGGAAAGCCATGAAACCGACCGGTGTTACGACCCATCCGTATCCCGGGTTTCCGACGGACCTTCAGGCCCAATTCATGGCATTCATGGCGCTGACCCAAGGAGTAAGCGTCATTACCGATAAGATCTATCCCGACCGCTTCATGCATATTGCCGAGCTGAACCGCATGGGGGCGGATATCCGCCGGGACGGCGCGAACGCGATCATTCAAGGCGTGAAAAAACTTTACGGCGCTCCGGTCATGGCCTCCGATTTGCGGGCGTCCGCGGCTTTGATCGTGGCCGGTCTGGCGGCCAAAGGGCGGACGGAGATCCATCGCATGTACCATTTGGAGCGGGGCTATGAATTCCTGGATGAAAAGCTCGCCGCGTTAGGGGCGAAAGTCCATCGGGAAGAGGAATCGGCATGATCCTGATGATCGACAATTACGATTCGTTCACCTACAACCTTGTCCAATATTTCGGGGAACTGGGAGAAGATCTGAAGGTGTGCCGCAATGATGAAATATCTCTTGGCCAGATCAACCGCATGCCGGTCGATCACATCGTCATTTCTCCGGGGCCGGGCCGTCCGGAAGCGGCCGGGATTTCCGTCGATGTGATCCGCACGTTTGCGGGGAAAATTCCGATCTTGGGGGTTTGCCTGGGGCACCAGGGCATCGGTTATGCGTACGGCGGGAAGATCGTCCGCGCAAAGACGCTGATGCACGGAAAAACATCGATGATCCATCATAACAACAAGGATGTCTTTGAAGGGATCGAGAATCCGTTTGAAGCGACGCGCTATCATTCGCTGGTGATCGAAAAAGAATCTCTGCCGGGTTGCCTTGAACTGACCGCTTGGACCGAGGATGGCGAGATCATGGGAGTCCGCCATAAAGAGTTTCCCGTTTGGGGCGTTCAATTCCATCCCGAATCGATTCTGACAGCGTCCGGAAAGAATATATTAAAAAACTTTCTTAGGCTTAAATAGATTAGTCCTATAAAACGTGTATCGTCGGGAAGATGAAATCCTCAATCGAAAAACTCCGAAATAATGAAAATTTGCTCCGAGGCGAAATTGAAGCCGTTATGCGCGAGATCATGGCGGGCGAGGCATCCGAAGATGACATTGGGGATTTCTTGTTGGCCCTGCGTGCCAAAGGCCCCACGGTGGAGGAAATTACCGGCGCCGCGCAGATCATGCGCCAGTTTGTGATCGGGATCAAAACGAAGCACAAAGATATTTTGGATACCTGTGGGACCGGCGGCGACAAAAAAGGCACGTTCAACATCTCAACGGTTGGCGCGTTTGTTGTGGCCGCTGCCGGCGTCGCGGTTGCGAAACATGGGAACCGATCGGTATCCAGCAAGTGCGGCAGCGCGGACGTTCTCGAGGCTATGGGGGTCAATCTGGATCTGACGCAGCAACAACTCGGCGATTGCCTGGATGAGGTTGGGATGGCGTTCTTATTCGCCCAGAAGCTCCATCCGGCGATGAAGAACGTCGCGCCGGTGCGCAAAAAATTAGGCGTGGAAACGATCTTCAATGTTCTCGGGCCCCTGACTAATCCCGCCCAAGCGACGCATCAGATCATGGGCGTTTATCGACGGGAACTGATTGAGCCCATCGCCAATGTTCTTAAGAACCTCGGGCTTAAACGCGCGCTGGTCGTTCACGGTGCCGACGGTCTGGATGAGATCTCAACGACAGGGAAAACGTTTATTTGCGAATATAACGGCCAAGATGTCCTTTCCTATGATATTTCTCCGGATGAGCTCGGGTGTGCTGCGGCTAAGCTGGAGGATCTCCGGGGAGGGGACGCGAAGGAAAATGTTCGGATCTTTGAGCATATTCTCAGCGGCAAGGCCGGCCCGAAGCGGGATATAGTTCTTCTTAATGCGGCCTATGCGCTTTATGCGGCTGAAAAGGTCCCGAATGTTTCGGCGGGGATCGCCTTAGCGAAGAAGATGATCGATTCCGGCCAGGCTTATCGCAAGCTCGAAGAGCTGAAAAGCTTTACACGGAAATTCAGGTAAAACATGGCGGAAGCGTTCTTGAACAATATTCTGGAATCGAAGCACCGGCGCCTTCAGGAGAAGAAAGATTACTATTATTCGCTAAAATGGAAGGCGCCTCAAAATGCCCGTCCGCATATTTTTCGTGATGCCCTGGCGGAGCCCGGGCAGATCAAACTGATCGCGGAGATCAAAAAAGCATCGCCCTCGAAGGGCCTGATCCGCGAGGATTTTGACCCTATCGCGATCGCGAAGATTTATGAGGAAAGCCGCGCGACGGCCATTTCAATTTTGACGGAAGAAGATTATTTTCAGGGCAAGCCGGAATATGTCAAGCAAGTCAGCGATGTTGTCCGGGCTCCCATTCTCGTCAAAGATTTTATTATTACGAATGGACAGATTTTTGAAGCATGCGCGAACGGGGCGAGCGCAATCCTGTTGATTGTTACGATCCTCGACGATGCCATGCTCAAAGAGCTCTTGGCGACCGCCGCGTCCTTAGGGTTGGATTGCTTGGTGGAAGTACATAATGAGGCGGAGCTCAACCGGGCGCTGGCGGCCGGCGCAGAGATCATCGGCGTCAATAACCGCGATCTTTTTGTGTTTAATGTCGATAAAGGGATTTGCGAGCGGATTATTCCGAAAATCCCTAAAGGCAAAATCATTGTCGGCGAAAGCGGCTATAAACAATATGCTGAGCTCAAGGCGCTCAAGGCCTTAGGTGCTCACGGCGTCTTGATCGGGGAAACGTTCATGCGCTCGCAAAACATCGCCAAAAAAATAAAGGAAGTGCTCTATGGTGCGCATTAAAATCTGCGGTATTACAAATATCGATGATGCAATAAAAGCGGCTCTTTACGGGGCCTGGGCTGTTGGTTTTGTTTTTCATAAAAAAAGCCCCCGGTATGTTTCGCCGAGCCGGGCGCGCAAGATCATCGAAGCTTTGCCGCCGTTCGTGACGCCTGTTGGTGTTTTTGTCGATCTGTCCGAAAGAGCGGTCCGGGACATTTGCAGCTTCGCCCGTATCCGGACAGTTCAATTTCATGGGCAGGAAACCGCTGTTTATTGCAAGCGTTTCAGCGATTTCAAGATCATCAAAGCTTTCCGGATCGGCGATTATTTTCCGGCGGATGAGATTAAGAAATATAAGGTTGATGCTTACCTATTTGACGCTTTTGAAAAGGACCATCCCGGCGGCACAGGAAAGACTTTTAATTGGGAGCTTCTCAAAGAGCATCCTATCGAAAAACCCGTGATTCTCTCAGGCGGATTGAATCCTCAGAATATCCAGGAGGCTTTAGCGGTTGCGAGGCCCTTTGCGGTCGATGTTTCCAGTGGGGTGGAGGCGTCTCCGGGGATCAAGGACCCGCGCCTGATCCGGGCATTCTTTGACTCCGCCAATTTCAAAAAAAGTGAATAAAATTAGCTTCGACCTCTTGAAATCCGTCGGAAAGTATGCTATTCTTACATCAAGCCGATAAAGGTAAACCCAGGGAAACCTGGGGGCGCAAAACTACAGACCTAAATTGTCTGACACCTAAAAGGCCCGAGGATACGCTCTGGGCACACAAAGACGAACGAACGGTCGATGGCGATACGGTGGCTGAGTTGCCGAAGTGAGATGAGGGAGAAATCCTCCTTTATCGGCTTATCTTTTATCTTCTTAAGAGAAGGTTCTTAAGAAGATTTTTTTTGGCCCAAAACCGTGAATTTCTGACAAACCTATCGTAAATAACTAATATATATGGGTTTAGAAGCGTTTTCCAACGAAGAGGAAAAATATAGAAAATGGCAGGACCAGCAGCTTGCCGAATGGGAGGCGCGTTGCGGATGCTGCGGGGCTTGTTGCGGCCTTGTCGATGAAGACCCCTGCGAGCACTTGGTGGAACTTCAAGGCCATCGATACACCTGTCAGATTTACGAAAACCGTTTCGGGCTTCATAAAACCAGAAACGGGCGACCGTTCAAATGTGTTCCGCTGCGCGATATTCTCCATACATCCTGGCCGGGCGACCGGGCTTGCGCTTATA
Source organism: Candidatus Omnitrophota bacterium (assembly GCA_029568545.1). GTDB lineage: Bacteria > Omnitrophota > Gorgyraeia > Zapsychrales > Zapsychraceae > 2-02-FULL-52-10. Next base: position 2,374 of record JAKQAH010000011.1, on the reverse strand, counting down.
AAAAACATTCCTTATGAAACAAATTTGGCTTGTCGGAGGGTTCAATTCGTTGTACAATGCAACCTTTATTGCGAGATTCTATGAGTTTTAAATATATCCAGAAAATCCCGGATGTTGGAAGCATCTTAGCCGAAATGCCTTTGAGCCAGGATCTCAAGGAAATGAAGGCCCGGCGCGATGCGATGATCAAAGATATCATCACCGGCAAGAGCGATAAATTCCTTCTGATTATCGGGCCGTGCTCGGCGGACAATGAAGGGGCTGTCTGCGAATATGTCCAGCGGCTGGCGAAACTGCAAGAAAAAGTTGCCGAGAGGATCGTTCTGATCCCGAGGATTTACACCAATAAGCCCCGCACGACCGGCGAAGGTTATAAGGGCATGGCCCACCAGCCGATTCCGACGGAGGATCCGGACATCGTCGCCGGCCTCAAGGCGTTGCGCAAAATGCACCTGCGCGTTCTGAAAGAGACCCATTTGACGGCCGCCGATGAGATGCTGTATCCGGACAATTACCCGTATCTCGAAGATGTTTTAAGTTATGTGGCTATCGGCGCGCGGTCGGTCGAGAATCAGCAGCATCGCTTGACGGTCAGCGGGCTGGATATCCCGGTTGGAATGAAGAACCCGACCAGTGGGGATCTGCGGGTTATGCTCAATTCTGTCCAGGCAGCCCAAAATCCCCATGAATTCATCTATCATGAATGGGAAGTCAATACGTCTGGCAACCCGTTGGCGCATTGTGTTTTAAGGGGCGCTACGGACCATGATGGCAAGAGTATCCCAAACTATCACTATGAAGATATGACAAAATTGGCCCAGATGTACTTAAAGCGCGGTTTTGCCAATCCTACGATCATCGTCGACACAAATCACGCCAACTCCGATAAAAAGTTTGCCGAACAACCACGCATTGCGATGGAGGTCATGGAAAGCCGCAAAAAATCTGATATTCTTAAAAAGATGGTCAAAGGGCTGATGATCGAGAGTTATTTGGTGGAAGGCGCGCAGAACGTTTCCGAAAAGGTCTACGGCAAGTCAATTACTGATCCTTGCATGGGTTGGGAAGGTTCGGAGCGTCTTGTTTTGGCTTTGGCTGACCGTCTTTTTTAAAAAAGTCCCAAAAAAATTTGCCACCTATTTATATTTATGTTATATTTATAGCGAGTTTTGGTAGTAAGTTCATATAACCACAATTCCTTGAATTAATTTCGTGCCACGGAAGGAATCAAGGAGGCCACACAGGCCAAAGCCTGTTAACCTCGGGAGGATTCTATGCGTGGCTTTTTTATTACCCAGAAGCATGATCAGACGTTCCGCCGTTTGACCCGCGTTGTTGCCGTCCTTCTGAGTTTTTCCCTTATTTTTTCTCCTGCCGCCAGTTACGCGCAGGCGATCAATTTCCTGAATCTTCCCGTTCCGGGAACGATGATCGCGCCCAGCCCGGCCTTCGCGCCGGTTCTGTTAAAGGGCATGACGATCGACCCGCAAGATCCTCTTAAGTTCGACTTTATTATCGACAGCGGCAATACAAAATTTTCCATTGATCAAGTCAAACAAGAATCCGAAAAGCTGGTCAAATATTTTCTCGCCTCGATGACCATCCCCAAGGATGACCTGTGGGTCAACCTTTCTCCGTACGAAAACGACCGCATCATTCCCGAAGAGCTGGGCAAGACCGAGTTAGGCAGAGATATGCTTGCCCAAGATTATATCCTAAAGCAATTGACGGCTTCTCTGATGTATCCCGAGAAAGAGCTCGGCAAGAAGTTCTGGGATAAGATCTACCAGAAAGCCCAAGAACAATTCGGCACCTCCGAGATCCCCGTGAATACCTTTAACAAGGTCTGGATCCTCCCGGAAACAGCTACTGTTTATGAGCACAACCAGACGGTGTACGTGGTGAATGCCAGATTGAAGGTCATGCTCGATAGTGACTATCAAGCTATGCGATACGAGAATGAAAATGGAGAATTGAAGATCGAAGATAGCAATTCAAACCTCCATCTTCAATCTTCCATTATCAAAGAAATTATCATTCCGGAAATAGAGAAAGAGGTCAACGAAGGCGAGCATTTCGCGCCGTTAAGACAGATCTATCATTCGTTAATCCTTGCCAAATGGTACAAGGAAACGGTCAAGAACAGCCTATTATCCCAAGTCTACGCAGATAAAAAACTAACAGACGGGATCAATGTTGATGATGCTACCGTCAAGGATCAGATTTACGATCAGTACATGGAGGCCTACAAGAAAGGCGTCTTCAATTACATCAAGGAAGACTACGACCGGCTCTCGCAAGAGATCATCCCGCGAAAATACTTCTCGGGCGGGGAAGAGCTGCAGAACATTCCTCTGAAGAAAACGAACAGCCC
>JAKQAH010000004.1 GCA_029568545.1 Candidatus Omnitrophota bacterium | reverse complement strand
AAATCGAGCAGGCAGATCCGCCCGCGCTGAGTCCCGTACTGATGAAGGAACGAAGCGATGCCGGCAATAACGGTCGGCATGATCTTCACGGGAACATAATGCCCCTCATCCAGAACCGACAGATACTCCTGGAGAACTTCTTTGGGAAAGCAGACAAAGATCCCTTTGGTCTTGGTTTCATCCGATTGAAGGGCTTGATAATCGATGCCGATCGCATCGAGCGGCAAGGACAGCATCTCAACGGCTTTCAGCACCAGCTGGTTTTTAATCTCTTTTTTGTCCGTCGTATCAAGCTGAAAAGGCGCGACCAGGATCTGGGGATTGTTGACCGCCAAGGCTACAAAATGCGCCGCCGACCGCGATCGGACGCCGTCCGACGGTAGCGATGCCCGCAGCTCGTCAACGGAAGAAGCTTGAATAGCTAAAACTTCTGTTTTATCTTTTGTCATGGCGATCAATAATCCGCCTTGTTCATATCAATTTCGTTCCAGCTGATGATTTTGAAATCGTCCGAATAGATCTCGTTCCCCATAGTGCCATCAAACGTATCTAATGCTTCCCGTATAGCATATGGGTCCCAATAGATATCTTTGGTTCCCGTGACAGATGTATAATTTCCCGGATCCCCAGCAACAAAGACCGCCCCTCGAATGCCCCCCTTGGTCGTTCCTGCCATTTTCGCTTCCCCAATGACCCAAATAATCCCGCGATAGGCCCCGTTGCCATCAATATTAACGGAAACCTGATCCCGAAATTTCGGATCTATTCCGCTTGTATCAATAATTAAAAGCGACGCTATCGGGATCCCATCTGCGTCTACTGGTTGCGTATCCGTGTTGATGCTGAGCACGGTATTCTTTCCTGTCATTTCAATAAACGTAATTCCCTCAACAGTACCTTGAAAGTTCTTTGGGTTCAAATAATAGTGGGTTTTGTGACCCCAAAACCATTCCCGCGTTTGTCCGAAAACACTTTCGAACGTAAAATCCGACTGCTGTTTACAGCCGCCTTGAATATCCGCATTTCCGTCCGGCTCACAGTCTCTGTCTTTATTAACATCTCCCCATGTTTCAATGGCATTCTCGATGTTCCTATTTCCATAATCAACACTGACTTTAGCCTGAATCGCCCTGGACTGACGTTCGCAAGAAGCGCTTGAGGGATCCGTGCAGGCATAGGCCACTTCCCCATAGGATTGGATATTCCAGCTAACACAGCAAGACCCGGCGACTTCGCAGGGGCATCGGCCAACCTCTCCAAGAAGACATTCGTCGACACCATTACATTCGCAATCTGTGCCACATTGGCAGGACGGCGGTTTAGTTAATTCACAAGGGCACTGGCCTCGGCAGGCGCCTTCCGGCCCAAAGTAATTGGGATCATATTCGCAAAGGCATCTTCCGATCGGATTGCAATTATTCGCAATAGTACAAGGGCATAATCGTGGGCAGGTATTGGAGATTTCACAAGGACATTTTAAAATATTGTCACTTGGATCCAAAACGCGTTCGTCATCTGTACAATTAGGAACGGAGATTCTTGTCCCGTCATCGCAGAGTGCCGGGTCAAATGCGCGTTCCGCCGGGTCGCAGAGACCCGGATCCATCGAACGTTGTTGATCCGAACATTGGGGTATTGCCGGATCCTGTTCCCGAGCTTCATTTGAACATAATGGCGGAGGACAACTGTCAGTCTCGGAAAACACATCATATGGACGGAAATCTGTGCTGCTGGGAACATGTGCATTTTTTGCAATAATATTCGTCGGGCTATGGCTCAGTTTCTGATAGGCCATTTGAAGGGCTCCATCAGCCAGCCAAAACGCTTCGGCAGAGGCCTTTTCTCGTTCAACTCTTTCATTTTGGGTATAAGCGTAATGCAGAGCCCCAAAACCCAAAAGAGTAAAAACGAAAACGAACCCTAGAGTGACCACCAATATCGATCCCCGGGTATTTTTGATCATCTTAGTACCTCCGACTTCTAATGCTTGTCGACATGTTGAACGGCACATCATTTTTTTCCCCTGTCAAAGTGATCTCCACATCACCGGCGTCCGCATTCACATCATATGCAAAATTAAGCATGCCCGCGCTCGGGACCGAAAAAATCGCCTGATTGATGCTTTCATTAAAACGGTTGGGATAATACATAAGGTCCCTTCCTCCCGAGTGCACATAGATTCCGAATTTTTCGTTGCCCGCGATCAATCCCGTCCCGTCACTTTGGATCTTTGATCCGTGCACCCGATTTTGAATAAGCTTGAAAACATAAGAAATATCGTTAAAAATCGTCTCTTCGCTTTGAACCGTGCCAAAGGAGCGGTGACCAATATTCGAAATAGCATTGACGCCGATGAGCATGATAGCCCCAACAATTAAAACAACCAAAAGCTCGATAATTGTAACCCCTTTTTCTGATTTCATTGGTGCACTAAGGTGGTAAAACTGACGTTGAAAGTGCGACTGGTCGGGCCGGTTTCATCCCAGCCGATGCGGACAGTCTTGTGATTATAGTCAGCCCATTTTGATGTTTCGTCCTGAATTGTCAGCCCGTTTTCAATATTCAGGCCTTCGATCGTTATATTTGAGGTTCCTGCGGTACATGCCGAGCGACGGCATTCTTCCATTTTGGAATTCGCCATTTCAACAGCAATTTTCTTATGGCGTACAATACCCTGCAGCTGGGATGCGTTAAAGAAAAGGGCGATACCTCCCAGGGTCGTTATCGCAACTAAAATGATCGATATGAGGATCTCAATCAGCGTTGTGCCATGTTTATTATTTCCGATTTCTTTCACTCGCCCCCCCCAAAGTAATTAATATTGCGTCCAGGAAGTCCCGCCATCATAAGAGATGAAAACGCGCCCTGTGTTATCCATTTCAAGACGGAAATCATCGATGAGATTTTGATTCATGGCGCAATGAGATGCTCCGCAAGGAACGCTTGCGCTGCCGTCAGCCGTAATTACAAAATCAACCGGCGCTGGAGAAATCCCGGCCCCTGTCCAGGCCGGCGGAGTATCATCGACAGAAAACGCCGCTTCGGAGAAATATTGGGCGATCCCCACCGTGTGCCCGACTCCTGTCGGCGGATCCTCATCGATATTGCCGGCGATTATATCGTAATAAGTCCCGTGACTGATAAAATAATCTCGCAGAGCCTGGCGGATCGTTGACATGGTTGCAATAGCTTCCGGCGCCCGCCCCCGCCTGACAACCTGCATATAACCCGGCGCAGCGATTGTTGCTAACAGCGCAATGATCGCGACAACGATCATCACCTCAACTAGAGTAAATCCGTTCTTTTTTGACATCGATATATTATCCTCACATTCCGACACCTTACTACAAGATAAGAGGGTGGAAAATCTGAACTGATGAGATTCGTCCACCCCTTATTTTACATTAGGACATCAGAATAACTTTTACGCAACCAGTTTCGTCACGCTGAAGATCGGCAGATACAGAGCCACAATAATGATACAGATGAATCCGCCGATGAAAATGATCAGAACCGGCTCGATCAGCGCCGTCAATTTCTGGATGATATTATCCAGTTCATCATCGTAATACTGCGCGGTGCGCTTGAGCATCTCATCGATCGTGCCTGTGCGCTCGCCGACTGCCACCATTTTCCCGACCAGGCCGGGAAAAATCTTCTGGGCCCGTATTTCATCGGACATGTTCGCTCCGGCCACCACCTTATCCCGGATGAAGCCGATCGCCCCCTCGACAGGAAGATGATGAACAACCTTGGAAGTGATGTCCAGCGACGTCGACAAGCCCACCCCTCCGGAGAGCAAGGCGCTTAACGTATGGCAGAACTGGGCCATCAGCGACTTATGGATGATCTCCTTGCCGATGATAGGGATCCGAAGGATATTTTTATCAAATTGATACCGAAACGAGCGGATCTTCAGAGCTTTTTTGAAAGCAAAAATACCGACAATGACTATCCCAAGCATATAAGGCCAGGTCTGTATCGCGAAATGGCTTGCCCCCACGACCATGCGCGTTAACAAGGGAAGCTGGGCGCCCGCTTGAGAAAACATATCTTCAAACTTCGGAATGAGAAAAAATACAACGCCTAAAACAACAAGAAAAGCAAAACAGAGAATGAAGAGCGGGTAGGTCATGGCGCTTTTCACTTTTTCCTTCAGCCGTTCCGCGCCTTCCAGGTATCCGGCCAGGTCCGACATCGATTTATACAACCGCCCCGTCGCTTCCCCAGCCCGGACCAACGCCACGTACCCGACCGTGAAAATATTCGGATATTTCGAAAGAGCCGTCGAAAAATCCGTTCCGCCCTGAATATCCCGCTTGAGATTGCGGATGATCGTCTGGAAATATTTGTTTTCCATCTCATCGCTGACAACATCCAGCGATTCGACGAGAACCAATCCCGCGCTCAACGTCGCCGCGAGCTGGCGGGTAAAAATAACGACTTCTTTTGATTTGACCCGGCCGCTGGCCGAGAACATGAATGCCTGTAATTTTTTCTTCGTCGATTTAACTTCATTGACCTTAATGGGCAGATATCCGCCTTTTTTAAGATGAGTTACAACGGCCGCCACGTCTTTAGCGCGGACAATATCCGTCGAGACGTTCCCCATCCGGTCTTTAGCAACATATTTGTACTCTAACATTAGGCGCCTTCCTCCGTTTCTTGCGTGACGCGAAGAACTTCTTCGGGCGTGGTCAGGCCTTCCCGGATCTTCTCGATCCCCATCTCCCGGAGTGTTTTCATCCCCGTCTTCCTCGCTCGCTCTCTTAAAATATCGCCGGATTGCTGTTCGAGAACGATCTTGCGCATCTCTTGTCCATGACCATGAGCTCATAAATCCCTTTGCGGCCGCGGTACCCACTATTGAGACACTTGGGGCATCCTTCCCCATAATAATAGTGCGTCAGATCATTATTGTTCGATGACAACCGTCTTAAAACCTTTTTATCCATCTCGGCTTGCTTGCGGCAATGCGGGCAAATGGTGCGCACCAGACGCTGGCCGATAACGCCGAGCAAGGCCGAGCTGATCAGAAACGGCTCGACCCCCATATTGATCAGGCGGACAACCGCGCCGGGCGCATCGTTGGTATGCAGTGTCGCAAAAACAAGGTGGCCGGTCAAAGCCGCGTGAATCGCGATCTCGGCCGTTTCCTGGTCGCGGATTTCCCCGACCATGATAATATCCGGGTCCTGGCGCAGAATGGAGCGCAACCCCTTGCTAAAATCAAAACCTATTTGCGCATTGACCTGGGTCTGCTGCATGAACGGCAGGCGGTATTCGACCGGATCCTCGAGGGTGATGATATTTTTTTCGGAGGATTTAATCTCGTTCATGGACGCATAGAGCGTCGTTGTCTTCCCGCTGCCCGTCGGTCCGGTGACAAGGATCATCCCATAGGAATGATGAATGAGAGTTTTATATTTTTTAAAATGTTCTGTTGGAAGGCCCATTTGTTCCAACCCGATCAACGGCTGGGACATGTCGAGCAACCTTAACACAATACTTTCGCCATAGATCGTCGGAAAAACTGATGTGCGGACGTCGACTTCGCTTTTGCCGACAGTCACGCGGAAGCGCCCGTCCTGCGGAAGGCGCCTTTCGGAAATATCGAGGTTGGAAAGGATCTTGATGCGCGTGCTAATCGCGGGAAGCATCGACTTCGGCGGCGGATCATAATTATAGAGGACGCCATCAACGCGGAAACGCAGTTCCGCGGATCTTTGTTTGGGCTGAAGATGAATGTCGCTGGCATGATTATTGACAGCCTGAATAATGAGGGACCTCACATAATGAACTACCGGCTGGTCATTAGCGCCAGAACGCAGCTTTTCCGTATCTTCCTCATCCACCTGCTCATCTTCCTTGACTTCCAGATGGACGAAATCCTGGACATGCTGGTTCATCCCCGCCATGCCCTGATAACAAAATTCAATGGCGCTGGCAATGGCGTTTCCGGAAGCGACAACACAGCGGATCTTGTAGCCGGTTTTAACGCGCAAAGTGTCAATCGCCAACAGGTCCAAAGGATCTGTGGTGGCGACAACTAAATGTTGATCTTGAATCTCAAGGGGAATAATATTGAAACGGCGGGCTAATTCAACAGGCACAGCATCAATGACTTCGGCTTTTATATCCCTGTAAATATCTTCGAGCTTAACATATTGCGTATCAAAGTATTGCGCAAGAACCGGAGCCATCTGATCCGCGGTTAACACTCCATTGCGCAACATAATGTCCCCTAACCGCTCATGGGTGGTTTCCTGCTCTTTTAGGGCAATTTCCAAGGCATCGTGGCCAATTAAGCCTGCATTCTTGAAAGCTTCACCTATTTTCATACACTCTCCTCACCGTTTTGGGCGTTTTATTTGGTAGCATACAATATAGTGAAGCAAAAACCGTGCCTATAAAAAAATAAATCAATATATTCGCTAGTGTGCTATAAAACGTTGATATTAGTGAGTTTATGATGTAAATAGGCGTACTGTCCAGGATTGTCCTAGACTAATATATAACAAAATCGCCTATTGGTGTTGATTAAATTGGACATCATTTAATATAATTGCCGAAAAATGCTCAAAAATCGTTATTTTTTAGCTTTTTTGGTGACACGGCGTATAGCTTTGACCATGCGGTCGTACGCCTGACTTTCTGTAGCCCCTTCGGTAAGACAATCGTTGCAAAGAGCGGCATATCCCCGGCGGTTTCTGATCTTAAAAATCTTCACACTGAAGTTTCCGATTTTCATGATGATTCTCCCGAGTATTTGAAGAGCAGCGTTGTTTGGAGGTGATCGCATTTGGATTTTCCTAAATTATGGTAATCCAAATACGACCAAAACAAAAGTTCGTCCTGCGGCCGAACTTTTGTATCTTGGTCGGGGAGCCGGGATTCGAACCCGGGACCACCTGCTCCCAAAGCAGGTGCGCTAGCCAGCTGCGCTACTCCCCGTAAAAATGTTGCACTTATGGAGCGAACGAATGTGAGCGAACACAAGTGCTAAATTTTTACGCACCCTCCCTAATAGCCATCTGGGTGCAAATAATAAGAATCTTAGTTTTACCCTCAATTCGGCAAAGTCTCATGGCACTGAATTGCGGGCGATTTTGGCTAATACTTATGTCGCTTTCGCTCCATAAGCGTAAACCAAAATCAGAGCCGCTAGTATACCACCTCCCTTTCCCTTTGACAATTGATAATCTCATTGCGACCCCTCATAAACTCCGTTATAATACTTCCCGCATCTTTATCTTCCTTACAAATATCAACGGGTCAAAAACCTTTCGGGATGAAACGTAAGTTTATCCTTATCCTGTCCGCCCTGATCATTATCGGGACAGCGGTCTTTTTTTACATCGACAGCGTTTTTCTGCCCGTTCAATTTAAGCATTTCATTACAGCCAAAGCCAAGAACATTCTGCAAAGGGATGTTTCCATCGGCCTCATTAACTTTCGCCCGTTCAAGGGATTTTTCATCGAAAATATTACCGTTTCCCAAAAAGACGACCCGCATCGGCCGTTTATCCAGATCAGAGAGTTGGAGTTTAGTCTCCTTTGGGTTCCTGTGTTCCGTAAATATACTGTGATTTTTCCCCGCATCAAGGTCCGGGATCCTTACATCTCCCTGGCCCGCAACGCCCAGGGAATTTGGAATTTCTCGGATCTCTCTGCCCTGATCGATCCCGCGGAACACCGAAGATCTTTTCCCGTTCTGCTCCGCAGGCTCATCCTCGAAAACGGAAAAATCCTTTATGAAGACGGAATTTCCGGAGAAACATTTTCCGAGTCGATCGAGAACATCAATATCGGCATAATCTTTTCTTTGCGCAAAGGCATTGAATTCGTTCTTCAAGCAAAAATTCCGAAGAAAAAAACCGCCCTTCATATCAAGGGGAACTATGCGCTCAGTGGCAAAGGGCTCGAGATCGAAGCCTCTTTTTCAAATATCCACCTGGCCCGCTATTTATCCTTGGCCTCTCGGGATCGATCCTATCTCCAGCTTCTTGACGGCATTATGTCCTCGTCTGGCCTGAAAATCGCGTCCCGAAACCGCGAGTTCCAAGCCCAAGGGAATCTTTCCGCCGAGCAAACAGACCTGCAAATCGGCGATAATAGGC
>JAKQAH010000165.1 GCA_029568545.1 Candidatus Omnitrophota bacterium | reverse complement strand
GCAATAACCCATTCTCCGTCTTTTTCGCCGACTACCAAAGGCGTATATCCCCACCGATCCCGGGCCGCATAAACGCCGTCTTTATTGAGGATCAAAAGCGAGCAGGAGCCTTCAATCAGGTCGAACATCTTCTCGATGCCGTCGACAATATTATGGCCGAGGCTGATCAGCTTGGCAATCAATTCCGTTGTGTTAATCCCCCCGTGGCTGACCTCGCTGAAAGAAATGCCTTTTTCAAAAAGAAGATTCTGCAGCTTCTGGGCATTTTCGATCAACCCTGCGGTGACAATGCAAAACGGGCCGAATTTGGAATTCAGGTACATGGGCTGCTCATCGAAATCGCTGATGGCGCCAATCCCTTTATTGCCTTTCATCTGATGATAATCTTCGTAAAACTTCGACTTAAACTGGCTCTGGCTGATATTATGGATCTGCCGGGTGAATTTATCGCCCAAGACCGCCATCCCGCCGTATTCCGTCCCCAAATGCGAATGGTAATCAACTCCGTAAAACAGGGTCCGCGCGCATTCTTTTTTTGATACTACCCCGAAAATTCCGCTCATGGCTGCTCTCCGATGATATTTTTACGATTAAACGGTTTCGCTTAAAATCAGCTTCTCATTTTGAAGCGCCGCATGATACTCCTGCAAGGCCTTGGGCTGCATCTTGTTTTTTGTCATCTCGCAGATGCCGTCAATGGTCGCTTCCGCGGCCGCGATTGATGTCACATAAGGGACCTTCCTTTGGATCGCCATCATCCGGATATAGCTATCGTCGTATTTGCTTTCTTTGCCGACGGGCGTATTGATAATCAGGCTCAGCTCGTTATTCTTAATGGCATCCGAGATATTGGGCCTTCCTTCATGCAGCTTCTTGATCTGGGAGCTTTTAATCCCATTGTCCTTCAGAAATTGGTGCGTTCCTTCCGTCGCCAGAATATGGAATTCCAGCGTCGCGATCTTCTGGGCAATGGGCAGCAGATGGCCCCGGTCTTTCTTGGCAACCGTCAAAAGAACGTTGCCTTTAAGAGGGAGCCTGTATCCCGCCGATTCCTGGGCTTTATAGAAGGCCAGCCCAAAAGTTTCAGCGAGGCCCATGACTTCGCCCGTCGCCCTCATTTCAGGCCCGAGGATCGGATCCACCTCAGGGAACATATTGAACGGAAAGACCGCTTCTTTCACGCCGAAATAAGGGATCTTTTTAGCGTGCAATTCCGGCAAATCCCTCAATTTCTTGCCCAGCATGATCTGCATGGCAAGACGCGCCAAAGAAATTCCCGCGACCTTGGAAACGATCGGCACCGTCCTCGACGCGCGCGGGTTGGCTTCCAAGATATACACCTTATCGTCGCATATCGCAAACTGGATATTGATCAGCCCGACGACTTTCAATTCTTTAGCGATCGCTTGGGAATATTTTTCGATCGTTTTCATGTGTTCGGGCTTGATCGTCCGGCTGGGAATGGAGCAGGCGGAATCGCCGGAATGAACGCCGGCTAATTCGATATGCTCCATCACAGAAGCGATGTACGCATCTGTACCATCGGCCAGCGCGTCGACTTCGGTTTCAACCGCATTTTCCAAGAACCGATCGATCAGCATCGGATGCTCGGGGCTGACCTGGATCGCCTCTAACGCATATTTTCTCAAAGCCTTCTCATCATAAATAACTTCCATGCCCCTGCCGCCGAGAACATACGACGGGCGGACCATGAGCGGATACCCGATCTGTTTCGCGATCTTTAAAGCCTCTTCCAGCGACTTTGCCGTCCCGCTTTCCGGCTGGAGGATGTTCAGATCGATCATTTTTTGGCGGAAACGCTCCCTGTCTTCCGCGAAATGAATGCTCTCGGGCGTGGTTCCCAGGATCGGAACCCCATTCTCCTTCAGCTCCTGGGCAATATTGAGCGGCGTTTGCCCACCAAACTGAACGACAACCCCGACAGGCTTTTCCTTCTCGTAAATATTCAGAACATCTTCAACGGTGAGCGGCTCAAAGTAAAGCTTATTCGACGTATCATAATCCGTCGAAACCGTCTCGGGATTGCAATTGACCATGATCGATTCATAGCCCGCATCGCGCAGGGCAAACGCCGCATGCACGCACGCGTAATCAAACTCGATCCCCTGGCCGATCCGGTTGGGCCCGCCTCCTAAAATCATGATCTTCTTCTTGGGGGAAACGGGAACTTCGTCTTTGATGTCTTTGTACGTTGAATAATAGTAAGCCGCATTGTCAACGCCGCTGACAGGAACAGCTTGGTAGCGGGCCGTTATCCCGGCCGCAATTCTTCTCTTTCGGATTTCTTTCTCAGCGACATTAAAAAGACCGGCCAAATAACGGTCAGAGAACCCCATTTCCTTGGCAGCCTTGAGCTGCTGATCGGAAAGTTTTCCCCACTTCGTTCTGATCAATTCTTCCTCGAACTCAACCATTTCCTTCATCTGCCCGAGGAACCACCGCCCGATGAACGTCGTCCGATAAAGCTCCTCCACACTCATCCCTTTGCGCAGGCATTCATAGACCAGAAAAATGCGCTCGCTCGACGGCATAGCGATCTTCAGCTTGAGCTCATCCAAGGAAAGCGCCTTGAAATTCTTGGCGCCGCCCAGCCCGTACCGTTTTGTCTCGAGCGAACGGATGGCTTTCTGAAACGACTCTTTGAAGGTCTTGGCAATGCTCATGACTTCGCCCACCGCTTTCATCTGCGTTCCCAGAACATCTTTGGCTTGGGGGAATTTTTCAAATGCCCATCGGGCGAATTTAATCACAACGTAATCGCCCCATGGCTCGTATTGATCCAGGGTCCCTTTGCGCCAGTAAGGAAGTTCTTCCATGTTCAATCCGGCCGCGAGCTTGGTCGAAATCCGGGCGATCGGGAATCCGGTGGCTTTCGAGGCCAGAGCCGATGACCGCGACGTTCTCGGATTGATCTCGATAACGACCAACCGGTCATCTTTCAAATTATGGGCGAACTGGATATTGGTGCCGCCGACGACCCCTATGGCATCAACGATCTTGTAGCTGTAATCCTGCATGCGTTTCTGCAAACTTTCGGGAACGGTCAGCATCGGGGCCGCGCAGAAACTATCGCCCGTATGCACCCCCATGGCATCGATATTCTCGATAAAACAGACCGTGATCTTGCGGTCCTTCTCATCCCGGACAACCTCAAGCTCCAACTCTTCCCAGCCGTACACCGATTCTTCGACGAGCACCTGATGGATCAGGCTCGCGGCTAATCCCCGCGTGACGACCGTTCGCAATTCTTCGACATTGTAAACGATGCCGCCGCCCGTCCCGCCCATCGTATAGGCCGGACGCAGCACAACCGGATATCCGAGTTTCTCGGCGATCTTTTCGGCCTCCTCGACAGAATAGGTGGGTTCGGATTTGGGCATGGGGATGCCCAGCTTGTTCATGGTCTCTTTAAAAATGATGCGGTCTTCCCCGCGCTCGATCGCGTCAGCCTTCACGCCGATAATTTGGACGCCGTATTTCTTCAGAACCCCTTCCTTATGCAAAGCGGACGTCAGGTTCAGTCCCGTCTGCCCGCCCAAGTTCGGGAGAATCCCGTCGGGGCGCTCTTTTTGGATGATCTCGGCCAGGCTTTCGACCGTCAGGGGCTCGATATATGTTTTATCTGCCATCCCGGGGTCCGTCATAATCGTCGCCGGATTGGAATTGACCAAAACGACCTCAAACCCTTCCTCCCTTAAAGCCTTGCAGGCCTGCGTGCCGGAATAATCAAATTCGCACGCCTGCCCGATAATGATGGGGCCGGAACCGATAATGAGGACCTTCTTGATATCTTTGCGTCTAGGCATACTTCTCTCTTTCGTTGTTAGTCGCTGCCGCGGTTATGCGTTGAATTTGTTTTGTTTCAGCGGTCTTTGCAGCTTTCGTAGAATCCATGCGTTGAGAAATTCGCATCGCTTGTCAGGTTCACGCCCAAATGGCGCAACCCGGCTTCATCTCCGGGAGTGGGAATATGCGTCAAATGGAGCTCGCAGCCTCTGAGTTCATTGAGCTTTTCCAAGGCTAATTGCGCCGCCGAATTCGTCGTGGCGCTGATCGCGAGGCTGATCAGGACCTCTTCTAAGTTCAGGCTGGGTGTTTTCTGGTCCAGGATATCTTTTTTGAATCTCGATACGGATTCGATCGTGATCGGCGACAGCAAATGGATATTGTCGGGGATCCGGGAGAGGTCTTTGATCACATTCAAAATGAGGCTTGAGACCGCGTGCATCAAGGGGGAATTCTTGCCTGTGATGATCCGCCCGTCGCTCAGCTCGATGGCGGCGCCGCAGAACATCCCTTTGTTGCCCTTGCCTTTTTGCTCGGCGTCGACGGCCGCTTGGCGCGCCGGGCCGACAACTTTGCGGTCTTCCGGCCTGACTCCAAGCTCCTCCATGATCAATTCAGCCCGTTGGACAGTTTCTTTGTCCGTCACTCCCATGGCATATTCGCAAGCATACCGAAAATACCGCCGGATCGCTTCTTGCTTGGACGCCTCGCGCACGACATCATCGTCAACGATGCCAAACCCGGCGCAATTGACCCCCATATCCGTCGGCGACTGATAAATAGATTTCTTTCCCGTGATCTTCTCCAAGATCCGCCGCAGGACGGGAAACACTTCGAGGTCGCGGTTGTAGTTTACCGCCGTTTCGCCGTAAGCTTCCAAATGGAACGAATCGATCATATTAAAATCGCGGATATCCGCCGTCGCCGATTCGTAGGCGATATTGACAGGATGCTTCAGGGGCAAATTCCAGATCGGGAAGGTCTCAAATTTTGAATAGCCAGATTGTTTGTTTTGAAGATGATCGTGATAGAGCTGGGAAAGGCAGGTGGCCAGCTTTCCGCTGCCCGGCCCGGGGCCGGTGACGATCACCAGCGGTTTCTTGGTCTTAATGTAATCATTGGCGCCGTAGCCTTCGTCGCTGACAATCAGATCGATATCCGTCGGATATCCTTTCGTGTAACGATGAGTATAGACCGTAATGCCTTGGCGTTCGAGCTTGTTCTTGAAGATGACCGCCGATGGCTGATTTTCGAACCTTGTAATGACGACCGCCGTGACCTTCAGGCCCCATTCTTCCAAATCATCGATCAGCTTCATCGCGTCCACATCGTACGTGATGCCGAAATCCGCCCGAATCTTCCGGCGCTCGATATCGCCGGCATAAATGCAGAGGATGATGTCCGCCTGGTCCTTAAGCTGCTGGAGCAGCTTCATTTTCACATTCGGATCGAAGCCGGGCAAAACGCGCGCAGCATGGTAATCAAAAAGAAGCTTGCCGCCGAATTCCAGATACAGCTTATTGCCGAATTGATTGACCCTTTTGAGGATCGCCTCCGTCTGCTCTTGGAGATATTTGGCATTATCAAACCCAATCCTTTTGATGCTCCGGGCCGTTTGATCTTGCGCTTCAGTCGATGTTTCCATGCGTCTTCCTTTTCAAAAAAAAAGGTAACCCGTCCGGGTTACCTTTGCATCAATCATTAATAAGTTGGCGCCAATCATAGGGTGGTATTCTACAACAAAAAGAAAATCCGAACAAGCCAAAATTTATGGCGGAAAACACATTTGATGACGGCCCAAACCGTTGAGGGATCAAGCCTTTTCGGAAGAATTCCGGAATTTTTTACCGGTCAGCATTTCATAAGCCTGCGAATATTTTTGGTATGTTTTTTCGACAATTTCTTGCGGAAGTTCCGGCCCCGGATAGGTCTTGTCCCAATCCAAGGTGAGCAGATAGTCGCGGACATATTGCTTATCGAAACTCGCCTGGGACTGCCCGGGCTTATATCCGTCTTTCGGCCAAAACCGCGACGAATCGGGAGTAAGGGCCTCATCAATAATGATCAGGGTCCCGTCCTCCAAAGTGCCGAATTCAAACTTCGTATCGGCAATGATGATCCCTTTGGACTCGGCATAGGCGCTGGTCTTTTTGTAGATCGCGATCGTTATTTCTTTCAGCCGGGTGGCCAGCTTTTTCCCGATCTCTTTTTCGATATATTCCTGGCTGACATTGATATCATGCCCGGTTTCCTCTTTGGTCGCGGGCGTGAAAATAGGCTCTTTCAATTTGTCGGATTCGCGCAATCCGGCCGGCAATTTGATACCGCAGACTGTTTGGGTTTTTTGATATTCGGCCCACCCGGAACCGGACAGATAGCCCCGGACCACACACTCCACCGGAACCGGCGTTGCTTTCTTAACCAGCATGGTCCGCCCGCGAAGCGCCTCCCTGCATTTCGAGAGCTCCGCCGGAAATTGGTCGACATCCGCCGTGATCAAATGATTATCGATGATGTCTTTGATGAACGCGAACCAGAACGCGGATATTTGCGTCAGGATCTCGCCCTTAAAAGGAATGGCCGTCGGCAAAACCACGTCAAACGAGGATATCCTATCCGAAGCGATCATGAGGAACTTGTCCTGATAACAATAGATTTCCCGGACCTTCCCGCGCTTGAAGAATTTGACCCCAGGGATTTGAGCGATATCGAAAGCGTCTTTTTTCACATTGAACTCCCGGTAGCAGTTTGATTTGGAGGGCAGAGGCAAGAATCGTATTGGGAAGAATTTCCGGATCCAGCCTTCGACCCGGGTATTATTCTATCAACCGTCTTTAAAAAATCCTTATTTTTTTGATTTATTTTCCGGCCGATCCCTAGCGTCTCATGAAAAATAGCAAAGGATCCTTTGAGAAATAATATCGGAAGAAACCGTGAGTTTCCGCTCGCCCATGTCCAAAACTTTTATGACATGCTCATATTTTTTGTGGTCGGGAACAAGCGCGCTTAACAGATTCAGCTGGGACATGAAAAATGGCCGGTTTAAATAAACTTTTTCATAGTCCGGGAACAGCGCCAAATACAAAATATCCGTCTCAACAAGGTCCTGGAAGAAGTGGGTGCCAAAGGATAATTCCGGAACGGCATTGCTGGTCTCAAAAGCGATCTCGCCTAAGACCGCGATATTGCTGATCTCCGCGAAAGAAACCGGAACGCCCAGCGAAGGGGTCGATGTTCCCCACCGCCCCGGGCCCAAAAGCATCACGGCAAGCCGCTCCCTGCTCCCGGCCAGATGATTCAGCTCTCCGATAATGCGGGCGATATCGTACTTCTGCGACTGCGTCATCAGCTCCGCGTACGCCTGGGGATCGACATAAATGATCCTGTTGATGGTCTGCGAGATGTTCCCGCCGAGAAAATTGCCGAAAGACTCAAAAACCATTTTCCCCTTATCGATCTTGGCGGGAATCTTGACCCTCTTCCCCCATCCCTTGGTCTTTAACGGCCGGCATTGCAGCAGGTTAAATTGGAATTCATTATCCGCTTTAAAATGAACGGTAAATTCTATATCAACCGGATATCCATACGCCGTTTCCAAGGTCTTGAGGATTTTCTGGACCGTCGATCCGAAATCGCTTTCCGAAAAAAGACGGTCAAACGTCATGATCCACACGTCTTCTTCGATCCCCCGGCTCCTGAGCCGTTCTATGGTCTCATAATCTTTTGATGCGATCAGCCCCAGATTCAGCTGGATTTTTTCCCGCAAAAGATCCCTGATGAAAACAGACTGGAAACAATTCTGCCTGACATTGATCACGTCGAGCTTATGCTGGGAAAACCTTTGCGCATCTTTGGAACTCGCATGCGGCTTGACCAGAGGATCATCCAGGGCCACAATGCGCGCATAGTCGCCTTCGACGCGGTCCACGGCCCTGGTGCCGAGCCCGACAACGATGCGCAGAACACCAGCCTTCGGGTCCAAGCCGTCTTTCCAGACGAAGGTATTATACGAAAGCCCCACGCCGGCAGCGTCGGGAAAGAAATAATCTTCATGATAGGCCCCCGAAACCCGCTGGACCAACAGGGCCATCTGCTCATCCATCTGGTCAAGCCCGCGCTGCAAACGGTAAACCAGAGCGTCTTCGTTCATTGTCGACGCATAGATCAGGCGCACCGCCTTGATAAATTCCTTATACCGCTGTTCTGGCGTCCCCTGATTGGCGAGAAAAACGCTTTCATACTTTCCGGCAAAGGCGTTGCCGTAACTGTCCTCAAGCAGGCTGCTGGACCGGACAATGATCGGAGACTGCCCGAAATACTCGATCAGGTCCTTAAACTGTTCCGCAATCTCTTCAGGGAAAACCCCATGAAGCAATTTCTCTTTGAGCTCCTTGGAAGCCGAAAAATAAGATTCTTTGGTCCTCTGCTTCATGCGCGCCTGCCACCATCCGTTCTCAACGATGTAAGTGTAAAAAACATCGGACCCGATGTAAAAAGAATCGTGAGGCTCAAAATCCCTGCTCTTAAGCGATTCATCCTTCGCGAGGATATTGCGCGCGATCAACATGCCGACCGATTTACCGCCGATAAACCCGGTTCCGATCATCCTGGCCTTGATATCCAAAAGATCTTTGAGCGTAAAATGCCGCTTGGCCAGGTCTAAAAGCTTTTCGTCGCGCGCGATCGTAATCCGGCACAGCTGATCCATCATTTGCGCTTTTTCTTGCTCGGCGCCTTCCTGCCCCATTACCGAAGCGGCCTTCAAAAACAGCTGGTCCCAGAAATCAAGGTTCCGCCGGATGCTTTTCGCCCCCTCCATGAAAGTATGGGAGAAAAGATTGGACGCATCGGCGCTGTTGGTGATCGGCTCGAAGCGGTCGCCCTTCTTGATGTGCGGCAGGAACATCGTCGGGGAGTAACGCTGCCATACCTTCAGCGGATGGACATAATAGTTATCTTCGTAATGATAAACATCGATGAGCAATTGCGTCGTATCGCGGATGCGCGCAATGGTCTTGAACGAATGGCGGTTGCGCAACAGGCCGAAATACGTGATCGTATCCAGCTGATAAAGATACGGGCAGGTGATCTTGAAGAAATTCCCGATCATCAGGTCATTGGACCATTCCGAAAGCAGGTAGGAAAGGCAGTCGATCACATAAAAAACGCCTTCCCCCTCTTTGCTGATGATCGAATTCAGCTCGACCGAGAACGATTCAAATCCGGCGGAGGCATCCAACTGATAAACAATAATATCTTTATGGGGCTCAACGATCGGAGGATGGTCGGCAAAGCGGATGTAGACCATCCGTCTTTTTTCCTCCAGCGCTTTTTTGACGAACGGCCGGACAAAATCGATGTAGTTCTCGACTGTATTGACTTGCCAGACGACGTTATCGCCTAATTTCAGCCCGGAAAGGATCTCATCTAAACCTGTAATGCCTGTGCTATACATTTCGTTTTTAAAGCCCTAATCATGCGGGAATTGAGTTCTTCAACCGTCAAAACACAGCAAGCATCTTACTATTTATTCCTTGGGAAGTAAAACAGAAAAATCGGCCAGCTTTTGATTTATGGCGAGGCCTCTTCAATAAGATCCGATCAATACAAACGGTTTACTTGTGAATCTTTAGGAATAAAAAGGGGGCAAATTCCAAAGAATCTGCCCCCTGCCAACCGCTTTTACGCCGAAACTATTTCTTCTTGCCGATGAGATAATAAAGGATCAAACCGAGAATGGGAAGAACGAGGATGAGGATAATCCAAAGTGCTTTTTGCCCACCCGATTTGGCGCTTTTGACGCAATCCACAATCGCAAGAATGTCCAACACCAGAACAATAAGACCTAAAATTCCTTGCATTTTTTCCTCCTTTTTACGAGTTAACTGCTTGCTGTTGAGTTTCCGGCGGCTTTGCGCCGCTTTTACCGAAAATCTTTTTAATGAAGCGGAACATGGTCTTCAAAAACCATATCGAGAACAGGACGAACAAAATAACAAGGATTGCGGCAATGATCGGATGCTTGATGATCAAATACATTACACCAAAGACACTCGCATCTTCCGTGACGCTTGCAACCGAATTGCTGAACGGCTCCGGAGAAGTATTAATGGCCGCTCGCGCCGTCGCTTTGGTCAAGTGGGAATCCAAGGCAATGGATCCTGTCAAGATCGCGACGGGATACTGTATCGCGGGACCAACATCTGCCATGGCCATGTAGCCTAAAGCCATCCCCCCCACTGGGCGGATAAACGTATGGACCGTATCCCAGGCGGAATCAACGAAGGGAATCTTGTCGGCAACAAATTCAACCGCATACAGGAGGATGGCTATCCCGATAACCAGAGGATTGGCCAGGGTTTCCATACTCCCGGGAAGCGTGAGCCAACCCATGCGGTGAGCGATCCCGAGGCCGGCTGTTGTCATGTAAAGATTGACGCCCGAGCCCCAGGCCCCGCCCATCAACACCCCTAAAGAATTCATAAACTCCAAAGCGCCGCCCCTTTGTTCAATAAATTCTTCCTATAGCCTTATTTTACCCTCAAAAAATCTCCTCACAAGGAAAAACCGAGAATATTCAATCCTGCTCCTGAACATTTTCTCTAAAAAAATAAACGGCCATCATTTGATGGCCGCTTATTATCTAAGACTATAGCGAACGTTCGCTCATTATTTAGGCGTACACGTATAGCACGTTAACGGCAAGGTCTTGCGCGTTTCATAAAACAGGATAACGCCCATCTCTTCGCAGATCTCACCTTCTTTGCAAGAGGAGCAATCCCTGTAATAATCGTTGTTCAAGCATTCCGTGCCGCCGGGCTTGGAGTTACAGCTGAAACATTGCTCGCCGTTCGCTGCCTTCTGGGCCTCGACGCAATCCGTGCACTTATATTCGCATTCCAGCGCGTTCAAAAGCCCTAACTGCCCACAGGCTTGCGACCTCTCTTGGCAGCTATAACAGGGCCGCCCTTCTTTGGTGCGCTTGCCTTCCACGCATTTCTTTCCCGCAACGCTGTCGCACAAGCGGCAGCCTTCGGCATCAAGCAGTCCGAGATCCTTGCATTGCTCAGGCTTATCCACGCATTGATAGCATTGTTTGCCTTCTTTGGTCAGCTCATCGGCAATGCATTCCTTCCTCGGGTCAGAGACGCATGGCGCGCACTGCGCCTGATCGATCAAATTCAGCTCTGAGCATTCCTGAGGTTTATCCTGGCACTTAAAGCATTGCTTGCCTTCTTTGGTCTTGCGGTCCTCAACGCAGATTTTCCTCGGATCGGATACGCATGCGCCGCACTGAGCCTGATCGAGAAGATCAAGCTCCGAACATTCTTGCGGTTTATCCTGGCAGCGATAGCATTGCTTGCCCTCTCTGGTCTTCTGGTCCGGCGCGCACTGTTTTTTCGGATCAGACGCGCATGCCGCGCAGTCTTTTTCGTCAAAAAGATCCAATTCGGCGCATTCCTGCGGCTTGTCTTGGCATTGATAGCATTGTTTGCCTTCTTTTGTCATTCGCCCGGGGAGGCATTCCTTTTTTGAATCAGCGGTGCACGCCGCGCATTCCATTTCCTCGATCTGCATAAAATCGGCGCACTCTTCCGGCTTATCCTGGCACTGATAACATTGCATCCCTTCGTTGGTTTTTTGCCCGGGCGCGCATTGTTTTTTCGGATCGGCCAGGCATTGCGGACATTGCGATTCGTCGATCAGGTTCAATTCGCTGCACTTCTGGGTCTTAATCTGACAACGATAGCAGGGTTTGCCTTCTTTGGTCTTTTGGCTCTCGACGCATTCTTTGGACGGATCAGAAGCGCACGCGCCGCACTCGCTCACATCGATAAGGTTCAATTCAGCGCATTGTTGCGGTTTGTCTTCGCAACGATAACACTGTTTTCCTTGCTTTGTTTTTTGATCGGCAGAGCATTGTTTTTTCGGGTCGGACGTGCATGTATTGCACTCTGACTCTTCCAGAAGATTAAGGTCGACGCATTCCTGGGGTTTCTCGCTGCACTTGTAACATTGCTCGCCTTCTTTGGTTTCCTGATCCTTTAGGCATTCCATCCTCGGATCAGCCGTGCAGGCTTCGCAACCCTGCGCGCTGATCAATCCTAAATCGGCGCATTGCTGCGGTCTATCCTG
This sequence comes from Candidatus Omnitrophota bacterium, assembly GCA_029568545.1. GTDB lineage: Bacteria > Omnitrophota > Gorgyraeia > Zapsychrales > Zapsychraceae > 2-02-FULL-52-10. Next base: position 40,425 of record JAKQAH010000165.1, on the reverse strand, counting down.
GCACTTAAAGCATTGTTTGCCTTCTTCGGTCTTTTGATCAGCCACGCACTCTTTCGCCGGATCAGCCGTGCAGGCCGGACACTGCTGCTCATCGATCAGATTGAGCTGTGCGCACTCTTGAGGCTTATCCTGGCATCGGTAGCACTGCTTTCCCTGCTCCGTTTTCTGGTCGGCAATGCATTGTTTTCCCGGATCGGCGTTGCATACCGCGCAGTCTTCTTCGCTAATCAAGTTCAATTCACTGCACGTTTGGATCCTTTCCTGACAGCGGTAGCATTGTTTGCCTTCCTTGGTCTTTTGACCCTCGACGCATTCTTTTTTCGGATCATCCGCGCAAGAGGCGCAATCCTTTTGATCAATGAGATTAATATCGGCGCATTCTTGGGGCTTATCCTGGCACTTAAAGCATTGCTTGCCTTCTTTGGTCTGCCGATCAGCAACACACTCCTTCTTGGAATCGGCCGCGCAGACCTCGCAATCTTTCTCATCGACTAATTGCAAATCAACGCATTCCTCCGGCTTGTCTTCGCACCGGAAACACGGCTTGCCTTCTTTGGTCTTTTTATCCTCGAGGCAAAGCTTTTTGGGATCCGATGCGCAGGTTATGCACTCTTGCTCATCGATCAGTTTCAGATCAGCGCACTCTTGGGGCTTGTCCTGGCACTTAAAGCATTGTTTGCCTTCTTTGGTCTTTTGATCAGCCGCGCATTCTTTTTTCGGATTTTCCGTGCAGACGGCGCATTGCGTTTCGTCCAAAAGATCCAATTCCTCGCATTTTTGGGGCTTGTCCTGGCACTTAAAGCACTGTTTGCCTTCTTTGGTCTGCCGGTCCGCAACGCATTCTTTTTTGCGGTCCTTCGCGCAAGCCTCGCATTCCGTCTGGTCAATGAGGCCCAGATCAACGCACTCTTCGGGCTTATCCTGGCATTTGTAGCACTGCTTACCTTCTTTCGTTTGCTTTGCCAGGGCACATTCCTTTTTCGAATCAGCCGTGCAGGCGGCACACTGAGATTCGTCGAGATAATTGATGTCGGCGCATTCCTGCGGTTTTTCGCGGCAGGCGAAACACTGCATCCCTTCCTTGGTTTTCTTATCAGGAACACATTCCTTTTTCGGATCGGCATCGCAGCTGTAGCAATTCTTTGCATCAAGCAAGCCGATCTCGTTGCACTGCTCCGGATTATCGAGACATTGGAAACACTGCTGGCTTCCCTTGAGAGCTTCTATGCTATGGCATTCTTTACCCGGCTCTTTCGCGCATTTCTGGCATCCCTCAAAATCGATAAAACCAAGGTCCGCACATGCCCTAGGCTTATCAACGCACTCATAACATTCTTTTCCTTTATTAGTTTTCTTTTCCGCTTTCAGGCATTCTTTTTGAGGGTTTTCAGCGCAGCCCAAACAAACATTATGATCCATCAAGCCGATATCTTGACATGTTTGAGGCTTATCGATACATTGATAACATTTGCGCCCGCTTTTTGTCCGGATCACAAGACTGCAGTCTTTGGTCGCATCCCGTTCGCATTCGCGGCAATCTTTGGACGAAAAATATCCCAAATCCTCGCACTCTTCGGGTTTGTCAACGCATTCATAGCATTGGGTCCCATCTTCGGTCATAGTTGCCGGAACGCATTGAAGGCTCTTGTGCTTCTGGCAAGGACCGCAATCCTCTTCGGCTAAAAGGCCCAGCCGCACGCACGGCGGTTTCTGCTGGACACATTTATAGCAGGCCTCACCGTCTTTGGTTTTTCCGGATGGAGCGCACTGGGCGCTGGAAACCTCCTCGCACAATTGGCAGCTCCTTCGGTCAAGCTTTCCGATATCGCGGCATTCTTCGCGCTTGGTCACACATTCGTAACATTGGAATCCCTCGGGGGAGCGCCTAGCCACCGAACAGGCACTGTTGGGGATCTTGCTGCACTGGCCGCATCCGTTCTTTTCCAAAAGGCCAAGATCCCGGCAATTGGGTTGATAGCTTAGATATCGTTGGGCCTGGGTGACCGGCAATTGGGCAGGCGAGACAGCTTCTTTGGCAATCAGCCTTTCAGTCCGGAGAGGAGCCTCTTGCTCTTTTGGTTTCGATTTGAAAAAGTCACAACCAGAAGCAAAAGATACCAGAATAGCTAAGACTAAAACAAGGTTTTTTCTCAATGGCAGGTTCATTCTCTTAAATAATTGAGCTGCAGGATTTTATACCATCTAAAAAATTATTATAAAGTGATACCCCTGGCGCGTCAACTTTAAATCAAATAATTATTTGAATGTACTCTCAAGCGCGCCTTTTAAAACCGCATTCCTATAAGAATTCACGGCTGCGTAGGATCATCGATCAGATAATCGGATCGAACCTTCTGGAGGCTGCGGAAAATGTTTGTGACAACCATGGGATTGTTTTCCTCAAACGCCCTGAGCATTTTCCTGATCTTCATGCGATGAGACCTATCGCCCTTGGCGCATTTAGGCTGGCCAACCGAGGCAATGTTCAGTTTTTTGGCCAGATATTCCATCTCGCGCTCGCGAACGTAGGCCAGCGGTCGGATAATCACGATCTTGCCATCGAATAGTTCCTGTTTCGGCTTCATGGCCCCGATCTCGCCGCGGTAAAACTGGTTCAGAACGATCGTCTCGGCGATATCATCAAGGTGATGCCCAAACGCCACCTTGGTGAATCCTTCGCGGTCGGCTAATTGGAAAAGCGCCTTGCGGCGGTTCCACGAACACCAGAAACAGTCGATATCCTGATCGCGCTTCCCTTTGAACACATCGGCTTTTTCAATGAAATAAGGGAATCTGTGTTTTTTGAAATAGTCGCCGAGAACCTCCGGATTAAAGCCCTCAAACCCGAAATCAATATGGACCGCCGTGAAATCGAAATTGACGGGGCTGACCCTTTGGCGATGGCGCAAGACATGCATCAGCGACAAGCTGTCTTTTCCTCCGGAAACCGCGACGGCGATCTTATCGCCTTCGCTGATCATTTTAAAATCAACGATCGCTTTCCCGACTTTTTTGGAAACAGCCACCAAGGCCGGCAGTTCCTTTTTAGCTTTGCTGGGCCTGTTCAATGCGTGCAGCGACGGATCTTGGAGCTCTTCCGCATGATCTTCCACAATACGCATACTACAGAGATCCCTCCCGGTCTTTTTCTTTGAGACGGTCCAAATTCTCCACCATGAGGTCGGCCCATATCCCCAAAACCTCCTGCGTATGCCCCCACTTGGTCAGGCCCTTGGTGTAGTTGAGCTTTCGTCCCTTTCTGGCGTCCACAAAAGAAATGATCCGATCTCCCGTTATGGAATCCACCAGCTCTGCTTCTAAAGCGGCTCCACCGATCCCACCCCCCAGAAGCGTCGTCGACCAATGGAGATTAAGATAGACCTTATTCGGCAAGACGTCCGTGATCGCGGTCCGGAACAGCAATGCGCCCTCCCCGGGCTGATCGGTGACCGTGTAATTCTTCGCCAATCTTTCTTTCAATTTCCCTACAAAATAATCCGCCAACTTTTTCTGGTCCTCATCCGTCATGGCATGCTGCTTGACGGTAGGGTCCAACTCAAATTGCACCGGAGCGATCACGATCTTATCGTAATTTTCCGCAATTTGCACATCGGGGTTAATGAAAACATACATCCCCTTCGATCCCTTGTCCGCCTGCAAATCGGCATAGCTGCTCAGGAACCCTGTTTCGGTCAGCTTAAGCTGTTTGGTCGCGCAGCCCGCCAAGAACAGAGCGGCCATCACATGGATCAGCCAAAACTTTTTTTGCGACAAAAATCTCTTTTCCATAAGATTTTCTCCCGAGGTCACCAGACAATTATAAAAATCCGAACTTTTGTATAGTATACCATCAATCCCTTTTTGATAAGATGAAAGAATAGAAAATTTAAGAGGCGCCGGCCGAAGATAAGGCCCGCTTTTTAACGGAAGGAGCGAATCGCGTTCTTCCCCTGTTTCTTGGCTTGGAACAATGCCGTATCCGCTTTAAGGATAAAGTCATATTTGTTCATGTTGGGGCTGGCATATTGGGCAATGCCAATACTGATCGTGACTTTCTGCTTTAATATCGCATGTTCTATAGCTTTTTTGATCTTTTCCGCGGCGGTCACCGCTTCTGCACTGTCTGTCTCCGGCAGAATAACGACAAATTCATCCCCGGCATAGCGGCAGACAATATCCACAACACGCAAATTGGATTTAAGAATACCCGCAACGGTTTTAAGCAAATAGTCCCCTTCAAGATGTCCGTACGCATCGTTATAGGTCTTAAAATTATCGACATCGATCATAAACAGGCACAGAGGCTTGCCATAGCGGTTGGCCCGATGGATTTCCCGGTCGAGGCTGGCCACAAAGTAGCGATGATTGTAGATGCCCGTCAGGGGATCCGTCATGGAAAGATGGGTCAATTGCTGAACAAAGTCAGCGTTCTCAATAGCGACAGAAGCCAGATGGACAATCGTGCAGAGGATGTTCAGGTCCGTCTCGGAGAAGACCTGTTCCTGGTCCGATCGCTTGTCGGCCAGATTGACCACGCCGATCACCCTATTATGGACCTTGATCGGGGCGCTCATAAACGATTTGGTTTGATAGGATGGGCGGTTCTGCCGGGAAAAACGGACATTGGACTCAATATCCCGGACAAGGATCGGGCAATTTTCTTCAGCCACCATGCCGGCGATGGAAGTGCCGACTTTGACCCGCGATCGTCTGATGATCTCGTCGTCCAGGCCCTTGGCCCCGCGGATCGACAATTCGTTGGCATCGGGGTCCAAAAGCATGAGAGAGCATTTTTCCGCCTCCAATATTTCCGTGGATTTTTCCACGATAAAGTCAACCAGGTCGTTGAGCTTGCGGATCGAGCGCATGCGCAGATCGATGCCTAACACTTTTTCCAGTTTGCGCTTTTCGGCCCTCAAATTCCTCGCGAGAGCCCCGATGATCTCTTGGTTCTTTTTCTGCTCAGTAATATCGTGATAGACTTCAAGGACGGCCTTTTTCCCATCAAAGATCATCCCTGTATGCGTGATCTGGAAGATCCGCCCTCCGAAAACACCCGAAGATTCTATGGTCCGCGTCTCACCGACTTCAATGTTTTTTCGCAACGGGCAATAAGCGCACTGTTCCTTATTATCGCGATACAAATCCCAGCATTTCTTTCCAATCGCCTTTTCCTTGAACATCGATGCCAATCGATCGCTTAAATACAAGATGTTCCCATGCTCGTCGACAACGCCGATACCATAGGGGATCGTGTTGATCAGCGTCTGGCTGAACCGGTAAAGCTTGCGGAAATCTTCTTCAGCTTTGTCGGATTGGAGAAAGGCAAGGTCGGAGCTCTTCAACTCCGGACCTTTGTCGTTACGTGCGGAATCATTAGGAAAAATTCTCGACATGGGGCACTTTCATGATCCGAGACATTCTAATAAGTTTATTTACGGCTTATTTTAACATGCCTTTTTTAAAATGCAATCAATAAAAAAGGACAGCCGGGAATCTCTCCGGCTGTCCTTGAATGCGAGATCGGGTTTGGCCTTACTTCCCGAGCCCTTTCATTTTTTCGTTGATATTTTTTTTCTGCTTCTCCATCTCTTCTTCAGCTTGCTGCGCTTTTTTCTTAGCTTCTTTCTCAATGCGCTTGGCCTCGCGCTCGGCCCTTCTTTGGGCTTTGATAGCCGCTTTTTCTTCTTCGGATTTTCCGATCGTCGCGAACCAATCGCCGACCCTGTTGAAAACCGCCTCATCACTGGCATGCTCATAAGCCTGCGCGCTCGCGCCTTTGCTGCCTTGCTGAGCAAATGATGGCGCCGTGAAAAGAACCACCAGAGCCGCTAAAACCAACATCAATGTCTTTTTCATCTGTTCTCCTTTCCTAAAAAAGTGTATTGAAAATATATTCTAACCAATAACATCTGCTTTAGCAATAAAGAAAACATTCACGCTAAAGTTTTAATTCAGCGTAGCAAACATCCTGCTGGAAGGTGAACTTGAACCCGCGCTTCTTGAAGATATGCTCCATGATGTGATTGTCCGGAAGGACGTTCGCATACACTTTTTTGATCTCTTTCTCGCGCGCGATCTGGAGAATATAATCGGTGAGCATGTTCCCCAAGCCTAAATTGTGCCAAGGATCAGCGACAACAATGGCGAATTCCGCGGTCTGGTTGTAAGCATCCGCGATCAGCCTCACCACGCCCGCCATTTTCTTTCTCTGGCCCTCGGTCAGCTCAGCAATGATCGCGATCTCGCGGTCATAATCGATTTGCGTATAGCGGATCAGCAGCTCGTGGGTAATATCCTTGATGAGGGTGAAAAAGCGGAAACGCTGGGTCTCTTTCGAAAAGTTCGTGAACATTTCGGCTTCCAGCGGCTCATCTTCGGGGCGGATAGGACGTAAAATGACCGGTTGGCCGTTCTTTAAATTCTCTTTCTTGATATACTCTTCCGGATACGGCGAGATCACCATGTGCTCATACGGCCGTTTATGCTTCTTCCTCACCTCAGGATCCAAAACAACCTTTGCGTCCAGAACAACGCTCCCGTGCTCATCAATCGCGATCGGATTCATGTCGATTTCTTTGATATCGGGAAAATCCATAAGCAGATACGCGAATTTATTAAGAAGGAATTGAAGCGCCTTCATGTCCATCCCGGCGATGTTCCGGTATCCTTTCAGCAACTTATAAATTTTTGTATCTTCGATCAGCCTTTGGGCCAAGGCCATGTTCAAAGGAGGAAGGCCGACATTTGTATCCTTAAAAATTTCAACAGCCGTACCTCCCATGCCAAAAACGATCACGGGCCCGAATATCGGATCCCTCTTGGATCCGATCAGGACTTCATACTTTTTCGAAATCATCTCTTGGATCGTCACGCCCTCGATCTTAGCTTGCGGGGAAAAACTCGCGGCCGACTTGATAATCTCTTCATAAGTCTCTTTGGCCCGTTCCGGGGTGCGAATATTCAGTCTAACCCCGCCAACATCCGTCTTATGCAGAATATCCGGCGAAGAGATTTTCATGACAACCGGAAAGCCGATTTGAGCAGACAATGCGGCGGCCTCTTCGGGGCTTTTCGCTAACGCATCTTTGATGACCGGAATCTGATAATTGGCCAAAAGCTGGCAGGCTTCACGTTCCGTGAGCGTAAACCGGCCTTGATCCAGGATCCGGTCGATGATCTCCCGGTTCTTGTGAGTCTCGGGCTTGAAGGCATGGGGAATTGTCGCCGGCGTTTCGTACAAGAGCTCCAGATTGCGCGAATACTGGTATATGTTCAAAAAGCTCCGCACGGCATTTTCGGGAATAGCATAAACCGGCACATTCGCTTTTTTCAAAATGTCGCGCCCTTCCTCGACTTGAATTTCCCCCATCCAAGCTGTCAAGATCATTTTTTGATGCGCTTTGGACAGCTCGGTGATCATTCGGGCAATGGCCGAGGGGTTTGTTACGGTTTGGGGCGTTAAAATGGCCAAAACCCCATCGACCCCCGGATCCCGTAAACAGAATTCCACAGCCGTGCGATAGCGCTTTTCATCAGCGTCTCCCAGAACATCAACGGGATTGGACCGGCTCCAGGTCGGCGGCATGAATTTATTCAGATTCTCCATCGTATCAGGTGATAATTCAGCCAGAGTCCCGCCTTTTTCGATCAGATGATCGGTCGCAATAACGCCTGGGCCGCCGGCATTCGTGACGATGGCCAGTCTGTTGCCTTTTGCCTTGCGCTGCATCGATAATGTCTGGGCGCAATCGAAAAGCTCCCCGATCGTCCCGACCCGGACCACGCCCGCCCGCTTAAAGGCCGCGTCGAAAACAGCGTCATCTCCCGTCAAGCTTCCCGTATGGGAAAGGGCCGCTTTGGACCCTTCGGAGCTCCTTCCGGCTTTCAGAACAATGATCGGTTTGGTGCGGGCAAACGCCCGGGCCGCGCTTAAGAACCGCCGCGCGCTCGCGATCGATTCCATGTAGATCAGAATACTCGATGTATAAGGATCTTGTCCGAAATAATCGATCAGGTCCGCGTAATCAACATCGATCATGGACCCGACCGAAACAAAATAGCTAAAGCCAACATGCTGCTTGCGGGCCCAATCGATAATGGCAGTCCCAAGAGCTCCACTCTGGGAAATAAAAGCAATATTGCCTTTCAGACCGTTTTGGGGAGAAAAACTCGCGTTCAAATTCAGCGACGGGCGCAAAAACCCAAGACAGTTCGGGCCCAGCACGCTCATATGGAATTTCCTGATCGTTTTTTGCAGCTGGGCGTACATTTTCACTCCATCCTTGCCGGCTTCTTTGAATCCGGAAGAGATGATCACAAGGCTTTTGACTCCCGCTTGCCCGCATTCTTCCACGATCCCGGGAACGGTGGCAGCGGGCGTAACGATGATCGCAAGATCGATCTTTTCGGGCGCCTGCACGATCGAGGGATAGGCCTTAACGCCTTGGACGCTTTTCCGGACAGGATTGATCGGGTAAACGACCCCCTCATATCCTTGGCCGATAAGATTATGCATGACGCCGTACCCGACGCTTTCTTTGTTGCTTGAAGCCCCGATGACCGCAATGGTCTGGGGATTAAAAAGAGGATCGAGATTTTTCATGGGTTATATCTTCCAGTATGGTGCAAGGTTCTTCATCAGGCCGCTCATCCGCATCTCAAATTCATGCGTTACCTGGATCGTCGAGTCTGTCGAAGAGTCCTCGGAGTGGATCGGCTCGTTATTGAATCCGTTTATAAAATTTTTGATGCACAGCGGCAGGTAATCGATATTATAGCCGCCTTCCAGCGTGGCGAAAACATCCTTAAATTCTTCGCGGAGCATTTTTCCGATTCGGTAAAACGTTGTCGTGCTCAGGCGCAAATCAAGAAGAAGATCGGCGTGATGCGCATCAAATCCGGCCGAAACAGCCACGACATCGGGCGCAAACTGATGAACGACCGGCAAAGTCATCTCCATGGCCTTCCAAAAAAGATCATCCCCGCTTCCCGGAGGCAAAGGCACATTGATCGTAAAACCCTTGCCTTTTCCTGAACCGATCTCGTCCTCATTGCCCCATCCCGGGAAAGCCGGATACTGATGCAGCGACCAATAAAAGACATCGTTTGATTCGTAGAAGAATTTTTCCGTTCCGTCCCCCAGGTGACCGTCAAAGTCAAAGATCAGGACTTTTTTTCCTTCCTGAGCCAGCTTCCGGGCTGCGATTGCAACATTATTGAACACGCAAAAACCGCTCGCGCGCGACGGATGGGCATGATGCCCCGGAGGGCGGACCAAGGCAAAATCATTTTGCCGCGCCGCCATCAAAGTTGCCCCGACCGCATAAACAGCCGCTTCGTAACTGCGCCTCGACACAATCGTATCCGCATCGATATGGCCGCCAGTCTTACAGAGCTTTTTTATGGTTTCGATATATTCTTGGGCGTGAACCAGACCCAGATGATCTTCACCGTTCTCGATCATGGCTTCCGGAAGATCACCGCAGGCTATGAGACGCTTGCGGTTCTCCGGATGCATTCCCGTATCGTGTTCCAGAAAGATCTTGTTATACAGTATTCTCATAAACCGGTTTTCTAAGAATGGGCGAAAACAAAGAATTAAAGGGTGTATTCTAGAGCAAGTTGGAAGAAAAAGCAATGACAGAACTTCGTTTCAGTCGCAATCCTTTGGGCAGTTGCAATTGTCTTCTAAATGCTGAGATTCGCAAATATTATTGCCGCAATTGCTGCAATAGCCTCCCGATCCCGGAAGCGGGAACTCCTGGCATTCATCGGCGACGCTAAGAGCAAACATCGGCTCCAAGCCTTTGCAACATTTAACAACGCAGCCGGGGCAATCCCCAATCTTCTCTCCCTCTTTTGCGCACGGCACTGAAAAATAATCGGCACTCCAAAGCCCTTCGTAATTTTCTTTCGCTTCTTGATAGGCGCGCTCAAATAAACTCGCGTATTCTACATTGGGCGGGTCCGCGACCGGCAAACCATAGCCCGCCCGCACAAGCGTCGCGTTGATGAAAAGAAATTTTCCCCGCTGCGGCACCTGCCACCACTCGAATTGCAAGTCTTCAAACAATTGGGCATAAACAATCCCCCCATAAAAAGTCGAGACATCATAAAGATAAGCATAAACCAAATCCGTGCCATCGCTGTCTTTTTTTTTCTTATCGTATTTCAAAAAAATATTTTTCCCCTCTAAACGGGTTTTGACCCATTCTTGCGCCTCTTTCCCCCTTCGGACGATCGCATCAACATCCTGCCCCGTCCGTTCCGCCTCTTCTTTGGCTTTCTTATTAGCTTCGATTTCCGGCGCGTCAACGCCGATCAACCGGACTTTTTTCCCGCTTTTCAGCTGGAACGTATCCCCGCTGATAACCTTCTGGATATTTTCCAATTTAGACAACTCAGCGGCGAATGCAAGCGACAGGGAAAAGCACACGATGAACAGGGCAGTAAGTATTTTATTTTTCATACTCAAGAGAGACAGCATTTTAAGACGACATGAACTCCAGATTATTGTAACGGCTGAAAACCGCTTGGGCAATCCTGATGTTGCGCGCGTTAAAAGTCCCCGTGTAATAAAAAAACAATACCTCCATTTTCGAATGAACATCTCACCAAGACCGCTCTGGCGGATTTTATCTGCCATGGCGTAAAAGCAGGAATTCATTGAGCGAAACATCGCGCAAATATTTGACCGCCTGATCCGCACGACAAATAAAAATCATTTTATTATAAATCCGTTCCTCGCTTTTAGCATTATAAACCGCGTTGCTTTTGACTATCCATGGATCGATCAATTCTGTTGCTCTGGCAATAATTCTTTTGTACAAAACTTTTTCTTTAAAAAGAGTTAACTCCTTCCCGGCTTGTATACAATCGGCCGGCCGGCAAAATGATAGCCTTCCTGGGCCGCCTTGCGCTCCATCTTCCCCAATTCTTCGACGAAGATCTGCTTGCTCCGAGAAGCGTCGGGAGCTTGAATGCCCGAACCGTCACGACTGAAATGTTTCCTGTAATGCGCGTAATGCTTGACCATGACTGCCTGGATGCGCTTTAAGGTCGACGGGCGGCGGATCAATTGAAGGACATCCGATTTCCACTTCGCGATGAAATCGCCGTCGATTTTCTTAGGCGCACCGGCGAGCCTTTGGCCGATTGCATTGGCGCAGGGAACATCGGCTTCCTGGCAGATAAATTTAAGCGCATGCCAAATGTCGTAGAGCTCTTTCTTGGTTTTGATTTCTTTTCGCTTGAGCCAGACGAACGCATGCAGCCGCCGGCTCCAATCCCACCATTTCCACGGGCTTTCCAGATCAAGAGCGGGAATCAGGAACAGATCTTCCTTCAACAATAGCGAGCCGAAAACGCCTGGCGGCTTGCCGAGCCTGTTATTCTTGAGCGTGGTCCGATAGACCCCGCAGGACGGGCTGCCGTCCATAAAAACAAACGCGTCAATATTGACGCGCTTGAGGATCTCTAACGAGGCCGCCGATCCCTTACGCACATCGTCGCCGACATCGCGGCCTTTCTTATTTTTCATCCTGGCGTTGCCGGCCCAAAAATCATCGCCGTTGCCGTTGACCAGCTTCATAGGATCGCGAGGGACTCCAAGGCCGCTGTTCACTTCCGGGCAAACCGGCGTCCAGACATAATCGAATTTCTGGCGGCCGATCAAGCTGGCCCGGTCCCACCCGATATTATTGTAACGGACCATCGCTCCGAAATTGCACGCGCTGATCCCCATTTTAATTTTTTCTTTCAAAATATAATTTTGGGCCATAGAAGCCTCCTATCTGGCTCCAGCATCAATAGATTAGATTTTTCTACTGTCATAAGCCCAATGCAGAACTGCTTGGCGCTGCCGCGGACGGCAACTCAAATCACCTTGAGGGCAATATTTTTTGATCTGAGAGATATGCCGCTGGATCGCCTTCCAGCGTATAATCTGCCGCCGGTCTTCCTCCGGCAGGCGCCGCCCCATATAATAGCGGCAGTACCATTGGAACCAGCCGCGCGGATCCGCCGGATGAATCCATCCTTTTTTGCGCCAGACGGAAAGCGGCTGACTGGCATTGACCCCGAAACAATTCAAGGCAGGATCATGGCGCTGGGAGCATAATTTCGCTTTGGCAAACCAGTCCGCAGGAAATTCCTTGCGACAATCCGTCATGTACTTCCCGCCGAAAACGCCGAGTTCCAGCATTTCCTTGGGCGTCAATTCAGGCCTAAAATCCTCGGCAAAATTCTTTCCCATGGGCTCGGCCAGACGATATCGGTACCCCTGTTGCATTTTGTCATTCACAACAACTGTTTTCTCTTTCATAAAACGGTCACATCAATCCTTCCATGACGCCGAAAAACGATTTGAGCAGCCGCGTTTTGATCTCAGCCGCGCTCAGCCTCATTTGCGGGAAGATTCCGACATCGCGGTAATGATCGTAAAAATCCTCGTGATAGAACGGGACCTCTTCTTTGCCTTCTTTCAATTCAAAACTTGACGCATAATCAAACGGCCAGACATGGATCAAGGGAACCGCTTCCATAATGTCGTCGATCGATCCGCTGACGCGGGAAACGACCGGGATCTCCTTGCGTTTCCCGATCGTCCAGCTGTTGAGCGGCGCCATATCGCGCAGAATATCCTTTTTCAGCTCTTGGGCGACTTTTTCATCATAAATCACAAGCCCGACTTCCGTGTTCAGGTTCTTCGACCGGGGATCGAGATTGAACGAGCCGATCCACGCAATCTTATCATCGAAGATATACGACTTCGCATGAATACACGCATAATATGTTGCCGCGCGTTTGACAGCCAGGATCAATTTGATCATGCGATCCGCATCGCGCGGGGCCGGTTTGAATTCAAAAATCCGCCATTTAAAATGTTTGACGTATTTTTTCTTGTTCTTGAAGGAAAACGCATAGGCATGCACATGATCGGCAGCGGCCAGGCTGTTGCTTGAGACCAGGATTTCCATACCCGGATGGTCGCGGCGAATGCGCCGAAAGACGCTGGACCATTTGCGCTGGACGATCAAATATGGCGTCTGCATGACCACAGAGTTTTCCGCTCCCTCTAAAAGGCTCAGGACTGAATCGCTAACCGCCGTCACTTTGTATTTCCCGATGCGTTCGCTTTTACCGGGCTTGTCGTAAACAAAGGTCACCTTTCCTGCCACATAAAATCCCGCGTTAACCAATGTTTTCCTGACACATGCGTTATCTGAGGCGCAAATTCCCAAATCATCGAAGATCCCCCCCAAACGAAAATCTTTTTCCTGGCCCGCCTGGCGTTTCGTTTCCTCCTCGATCAGCCGATGGAGATCCACCATGTCATCTGCCGCCACCGAAAGCTTGAAATTCCAATAGTCGATAAAAGAATCCGTCATGACCTTAACGGCCGGCCCCGCCACCAGAACATCCCGGTCCTTAAAATTTCTCGCGCTCCCGCGGTCGTAATAATCATTCTCAATGTTCCGCCCGCCGGTGATCCCGATCCTGTCATCGACCACAAAAATCTTATTATGCATCCGCCTGTTCGTTTTCTTAAAATCGAGGCCGTAGCCCTTGATCAGATTTAGCGCCGAGGGGCGGATTTGCTGGGCAATCGGATTATAAATCTTGAATTCAATGTTCGGATGGGCCGTGGCCAGATAAGCAATATTGTCAAGTTTCCGGCCGAGCGTCAGATAGTCAACCAAGATCTTGACCTTGACGCCGCGCTTGGCCGCCTCCACTAGCTCCTTGATAACCAAGCGCCCGGTCTCATCATCGGCCCAAATAAAGGTCTGGATATAAACGGCTTTTTGCGCGGCGCGGATCAGGTGGATCCTCGCGAGGAGCGCCTCATCCCCGACGTTGAGAATATTGATGTAATGCTCATCTTCGGAGAATGCGCGGCTGACAGCATCTTGAAAGGGCGACGCGGGATAAAGAACATCTTCGTGGATATGAAGATCTTCCATCGGAACAGATGGGGATGTTGGAGGCAAAAGATGGCTGCAAGAGAGCGAGCAGGCGCCCAGGAGAGCGATGAGAGATTTCTTTAAAATGCCGTTCATCTTCTTTCTTTTCTACCAGAGCTTCGAATCAAAGCCTCTCCTGCCCTTGGAACACAACACAAGATTGCATGATCCTTAAAAAATAAAATTGATGATGAAGCAGAAAAATACGGATAGACGTTTATACAGCAATGGTCCTGCTTATATGATTAAATTCCTGAAAACAATCGTGAATACGGAGCCATTCTCACCTTTGTAAGAGATGCTCCCGTTGAGTTGCTCACTGAGCATATGGATCAGCCGCAATCCCAGCGTTTTCTGTTTTGAAAACAAAAGTTCAGGCGGCATCCCGACGCCGTCGTCGCTAATCTTCAATTCGAGAGCGTTCCTCACCGTTTTCAGCGAAACAACGATCTTGCCGGTGTTTCTGTCCGGGAAGGCATGCTTAAAGGCATTGGCCAGGATCTCGTTAATGATCAGGGCGCAGGGAACGGCTGTTTCCATATTAAGCTCTACCGGCTCAAGCTCAAGGGAAACATCAATCTTCTTTTTCTCTGCGGAATATGCCGCTTTCATTTCTTCGACCAAAGCCTTGATATAGGCCGCAAAATCGATCTCGGCAAAGCTCTTGGAATTGTAGAGCATTTGATGAGCCCTCCCCATCGCCTGGATCCGCTGTTTGGTATCCTGCAAAGCCTCGCTGATCTCTTCCTGGTCCTTAACCGCCAGCTGTTGCAAGTTGACAAGCGAATAAAGCGTGAGCAGGTTGTTCTTTACGCGATGATGCACTTCGCCGAGAAGAACCTCTTTTTCCCGAAGGGCCAGCTTAAGATCGTCTTTAGCCCTGACATCCAGAAAAGATTGAAAGAAGAAAAAATACATGACCGGCTGAACGACCGTAATAAAATCCTCAAACTGATCAAATTGAGCTGTGACGCCGGACCATTCGAGTGTATTGCTCATAGCGTTAAAAAATAATAGGGCTAAAAACCCCAGGAGAGGACTGAAAGGAAACGAATGTTTTTTATGGTTCGCAAGAACCATGAGGATGGCAAGCACAACAAAGATCAAACTGATCGCATCCAAAAAACTGATAAGATTCATTCTTTTTGCCTATGAGAGTAAAAGAATTTATAGCACCAGAACATTAACACCCCGATATTTGCCATATAAAAAAAATGCTCCAAGGCGTTCATGGCCTTTTCAAGAAAAAATCCCTCCAGGACCGTAACCGTCCATCCTAAGAACAGCAGGATGTAAGAAAGAATCAGGATCCCGCCGTAGGGGATGCCCTTGAGATCCTCCCGTTTCAATAAAATAAAAAGAAACACGAAACAGGCGACAATTAACGTGATCAACTCGTCTTCCTGGATGACACTAAACATTTTCTCCCTCGGGTTTCAAAAGTTTCCTTTATTCCTAAATCTTTTGTATTATATATGGATATGAATGCTATTTCAATGAATATGTCCGTCCCAACCCCGATATTCGTCGGTTTTGCGATTTTTCTGTTTACTTTAAAAAACAATTATGATACGGTGAACACGTCATGACAGAAAAAGGATTTCCAGCTATGAACTTACCCCTTTCGCCCGCCAACGCCCAGATGCGGGCGATCATCGCGAATCTCAGTCGAGTCATTCAAGGGAAAGAAGACAGGATCGAGCTTTTGGTCTTGGCCCTGGTGGCCGGAGGGCATATCCTCATTGAAGACATCCCCGGCGTCGGAAAAACAACCCTCGCGCGGAGCTTAGCCAAATCCATCGATGGAAAATTTTCCCGCATCCAGTTCACCCCGGACCTTTTGCCGACAGATATCACAGGCATCAACGTTTACCAGCAATCGCTGGGGAAATTCACTTTTAAAAGCGGCCCCGTGTTCTCCAATATCCTTCTGGCTGATGAGATCAACCGGGCTTCCGCGCGGACCCAATCCGCGCTCCTGGAAGCCATGAGCGAAGAGCACGTGACCATCGACGGAGAAACGCATCCGCTGCCCAAACCGTTCATCGTCTTAGCGACCCAGAATCCCGTGGAATATCACGGCACCTATCCCTTACCCGAAGCCCAACTGGACCGATTTATGATGCAGATCGATCTGGGCTACCCGCCCTTACAAATCGAGCAGTCCTTGGCCATCAACCGTTCAAGCCAGGACCCCGTGGACACGATCAAGACCGTGGCTTCCCTGGACGAATTGAATACTTTGAGAGAAAGCGTGGATCATGTAAAAATAGAGCCGTCCATTAGCGAGTATCTCCTGCAGATCGTCATGGCAACACGCAATCATCCGCATGTCCGCCTCGGCGTTTCGACGCGCGGGACGCTTCTCTATGCGCGCATCGCCCGCGCCTTGGCCATTTTAGAGGGCCGTGATTATGTCATCCCGGAAGATATCAAGAAACTTGCCATTCCGGTTATGTCGCACCGAATGATCTTAAACACGAAAGCCCAGTATAGCGGCTTGTCATCATCACATATCATCCAAGAGATCCTTGAGCGCGAGAGAGTTCCCCGCTAATGCCCAGAGTTGAATGGTCCTTTCTTCTGCCGGCTGAGGACCATCAGCAGGTCAAATGGTTCTTGGCGTATTGCCAATCCCGGCTCACTGCCTGGGGAAATATTATTTTTCTGATCATTCTTGCGGGCATGGCGATCGCTTCGGTCGGCACCCATATCTCCGCCTATTTCCTTCCCAGCTTTATCCTCGCCTTGTTAATGGTTTCCTATTTTCTGTCGCTCTTTTTCCGGCCGCATATCGAAGCTCGGCGCATTTTACCATCCGCCGTTAAAGCCGGCGGCCATTGCATTTATCCGGTCATCGTCAAGAATACCGGCCGGAGAATCGTCCGCAATCTTTCGGTCTTTGAGTCCGCCCTGCCTTACGGTTTATATTCCGCTGTCAACCATCCGGAATTCAACAACACGATCAGTTGGCTGGATCCAGGAGAACAAACTACCCTCACGCTTGTTCTGCGCACACCCCGGCGGGGAACTTTTGAACTCTCCCGCCTGATCGCCGGAAGCAGTTTTCCCTCGGGGATCATGCGTTCCCGAAAGCGCTTAGGCAGAAAGGAACGCCTTGTCGTCTATCCGAAATTTACACGGCAAACAGATTTTCAGATCGATACGGTCAAGCAATTCCAGCCCGGGGGCATTTCTTTAAGTTCCAAGATCGGAGATTCCAATGAATTTGCGAGCACGCGCGAATACCGCCACGGCGACCGGATGCGTGACGTGCATTGGGCATCGTCCGCCAGAACGGGACGGTTGATCGTCAAGGAATACGTCGAAGAGTATTTTGTGCGGATCGGTTTATTTGTCGATACGGAATTGAAGCGTTTCGAGAAGCACACGTGCTTCGAAAGCCGCATTTCTCTGTGCGCCGGCATCGCGGACATGCTCTGCGCCAATAACTATATCGTGGACCTATTTTTGAGCGATCCTCACCATCAGCACATGCAGTCCGGCCGGGGGCTGGAATCCTTCGACCATCTGCTGGACTTCCTTTCCGCTCCGGAAGGCGATGCGAAGGTCGATTTTACCGATGCTTTGGCCCTGCTGAAACGGTTCTCCCGAGAGCTGTCCGCCCTCGTTGTTTTCCTTAAAGATTGGGATCAACCGCGCGCGCACTTCATTCAACAGTTAAGAGAATCCGGGCTCAAGGTCCGCGTTATTATTATCCGGGACCGGCCGACGACATGGCCGCAAACCGGCCAAGAAATTTCTATTCTTAAAACCAAGGAAGCGGCTTGCGTCCAATGATCAAAACGTATCTGAACATCTTCCTTTTGCTTTTTTCCTCCTGGACAGTCTATAGCCAATGCCAAAATGAAACCGTTCTCCCTTATGCAATAGGCGCGATCATCGTTTTTTCTCTTCTCATGCGCGTAAAAACCAGCGACCGGCAATTCGCTTTCTTTGGGCGCATTCCTCTGTCCGCCATTATCATTGTTTCTTTCATCGCCGGCCTGCTGTGGCGCAATATCTATCCGCCGCCGGAAGACGCGGTTTCCCCTTTTCCGACCTTCACGGCCGCTCTGCAATCCGGGGCTATCTTTGCCAGCGCGATCATCTGGCTGAAGCCTTTTTCAATGAAAAACGCCCATCACCTTTTTTTCCTGGCTTGGCTGACCGTCGCTGTTTCCAGCAATGTTCCGTTCACGGATTCGATGCTCTTCGCTTTTTGCGCATTCTGCGTGATTGCCGTCGCTGTCGTGATCCTTCAAACCATGAACAGGCCCCCGGAGCCTAAACACAGATCCCGTCATTATCGCGATTTTATCTTCTTTTCCATCTTGATCGTCGGGCTGACAACAGGATTGTTTTACGGGATATCCCGGTCCATCGTGATTATGGATGAGGTGTTCATGCGCCTGATAGGCGATTATGTCATGCCCCGGAGTTATACCCATTTCTTGAGCATCAACCGGTTCATGAAACTTGTCCCGCCCGGCTCAAGCGCCCGGGACAAAAGGCCCGTCCTGGAAATCAAGCTGCCTTCCGATCAGGGAACATATTTAAAGACCCAGGTCTTTGAGGATTTTGATCAGGGGGCCTGGAGCGAAGAGGAAGAAATTGCCAAATTCCCGTTCCCCGATAAGTTCATGAACAAAGCTCAGACGGCAGAAATGGCTATGTTCGTTTCTTTTGAAAATATCGTTCCTTCCCCTTACGGTCTTGCGGCGGCAAAAAGTAAAATGCCCCTGACAAAAAGCGATTACGGCATTATTTATGCCGAAGACGACCAGCGGACCCGCATCGTGGAATTTGCCCTTATTCCTGAAAACGCCTCCGTCGAATTATCTTCAAGCCAACTTAAAAAATGCATCTCCCTTCCTGCCGATATCGCCAGCGTTTTACACGAAATATCCTCTTCTATCGTTGAATCCGCCTCAGACGATTCCGAGAAAGCTGACCGGCTTAATCAATATTTCCTCAATCATTTCCAATATTCGCTGGATGTTGACTTTAGAGCGGATCATGAAGGCCTCATCCAGATGATCCTGGAAAAACGCCCCGCTTATTGCACCTATTTCGCCACCGCTTTGGCCCTGTTGCTGCGCTCCCAGGATATTCCCGCCCGCGTCGCAGCGGGATTTCTTGTTAATGAGAAGATCCATGCAAGAAAAAACATCTTCCTGGCCCGCGTCTATGATGCCCACGCCTGGGTCGAGGTTCTTCTGACGGACATCGACCCGAAATCCGGATTATCGCGCAAGCGATGGAAGGTCATGGATCCCACACCCGCCGGCGAGCGCCGGGAAACAATCCGAACGATCCGCATCGACCTCTCGAAGATCGCCGAAAATATCTGGCTGAGCATCTTGCGCTTGAGCGTCTATCTGGAAAACCTGGATAAAAACAAATTAAAAACGGACATGTTGTATGTCTTGATCATGATCATGCTCTTGATCAATGCGAAGAAAATATTCGCGGGAATCCACCGCTTGCTTGTCACAGCAAAGAAACAAGCATTGCCGACAAGCGCCAAGAAAGATCCTGTCCGACTTATCTATCAGCGTTATGAGCAATATCTTAAGAATGCTTTCCGGGAAGCCCGAAAACCATCCGAAACAGACCGAGAAGTCGTCGACCGCTTAAAAACACAACCGAAAATCCCTTCCGAGACGATAGGAAAAATCGAATCTTTCATCGGCCAATACCATGCAGCCAGGTTTGGAGACAGAAAAAATACCGCCCTTGAGAAAATGATCGAAGATATAGAGCAAAAAAAACGTCCCTGATGGGACCTGGGCAATAAAAGCTTCCAGGCAGGGCATTGTATTTATGAAAGGGAAAGACCGGGAAGGGTTGAAATTTGTTTGACACCCCTTTGTATGTTATACTTTCCCAAGGGAGAAAGAAAATCGTTCTTTAAGAAGAATAAAGGTAAACTTCCCGAAAGGGCAGGACACAAAGCTTTAGAGCCTGTGTTCCGGAACGCCGGAATATGGCCGTCAGCTGCCGTTGCTTGTTGATGCGCGAATAAGAGCGACGTATTTCATTTTACGGTTACGCGCCGCCATGGATCCTCTCTTTCGGGAGGATTTTTTTATTTCCGAAAGATGAGGATAATATGGCTAAACGATTTCTTACCCTAGCACTACTCTTGGTATTCTGCGCTACTCCCGCCCTAGCGGCCAGGAGCATGACCAAAGCCTACAAGATCACGGTCACCATGCCGGCTTCGGTTCAAATGACGGACATCCCGTCAGCACCTGTCCGGCAAGCGGAGCAAATGCCGGCCGAAACGGCCCAGTGGCAGACCACGGAAACTGTCATGTACACCGCCGATAATCGGGCCTTCCTGGTGCAGACAACTGTTATCCGGTAGCTCCCTTGCCACTTACTCTTTCTTGGTTTTATCCAGCGGAATATGGAACACGTAGGTTGAGCCTTCCGACGTGATAATCGTGTTCTTCAGCTTAACCTTAGGCAAATATGTGATTGGCAAGGAATTCATTTCAATGGCGATCTCGTGCTCTCCCGGAAGAACATTCTCAAAGAAATACGCGCCCTCAAAATCGCTGAACGCTGTTTTTTCCCCATCGAGAACAACGCGCGCTTTGGAGATAAATTCATCTCCATCGTCCGGCTTGCCATCTCCATTCTGGTCATAAAAGACGATCCCGTAAATGCCTGATTGCGTCGTCAGCCCGAAGTCCACGCGATGCGTTTTATGCGGAATGATCGTGACCGTCTCCATGACGGGCGTGGAAAAAACAAAACCATCCGGAATAGTGCTCATGTCCAGCGTCACTTCGGCAGCTTTGCCCCTGACCGTTGCGCGGTAAATCCCCAAGGCATTCGTTATAGCAGCTTTTTCCCCCACCTGGACACGGACATCCGGAATGCCAGTTTCTTCTTCATCCTGCCTTTGGTTCCCGTTCAAGTCTTTATACACAATGCCCTTGACCGTGCCTTTCGGGTTCCAGCGGAACGGCGTTTCCCATGATGTGCGAACCCCGACGTTGACGTCATATTCGTTAAACGAGGCGCGGTCCTCTTCTTGCCCCCAGATATTGCGGGCCCTTCCGTCAATAAAAAGCTCAAAGTCCTCACTCGGCCGGAAGCTCGTGCCGATGCTTCCGGTGATACTATCCTCACCGGCAAGGAAACTATTGGTCCCGCCCGTATTCTCTTCATCACGGTAATTAAATCCCGTGTACATGGACCATCCGTCTACGAGCTGCCGCGAATAATTTAAGCCCGTGTTAAGCACATTGGGCCCGGTCAGATCGCCGATCTCATGATCATAGAGCCAGGAAAATTCATAATTCGCATAATAATTCAGTCGCGCCCCCAAAGGAACAGATATCCCCGTCATCAACGAATATCTGTCGCTGTCAGAGGAAGTCGCCCGGGCGAACCGGCTGCGCTGTTGGGTCGCTCCGATAAAAGCCGTGAAATCCCGCCCGCTAAAGAACGGAAACCGCTTGGTATAGCGCGTGTTGACACGGACGCTATTGCGTGGGGAAAGCTCCCCTGACGTATCATTGTAATAAACGGACGCGCTCACTTGGTCGCTCGCCGATAGCGGAACATCGACCCGGCTGTTAAAATCGACGTTCATCGTTCCCGTTGCGTCAGGATTGGGCTGAAGCCGCTCGCGGTACAGGTCCAAGTAAGTATCGATATCAACATCTCCCAGCTTCCAGTTCCAGAGAATTGAGCCGCCAACTTCGCCGCGCCGGGACGGGTAGCTCGCAATCGTCGTGTAGTCCTCATCGATATCCCGGAAACTGACCGTGACCCGGTGATCTTCTTTATTGTAAAGCATCTGCGATGTGACCGCCGTCGCCTCCTCGTCATAGCCAACCTCCCCCGACAGGAGCACATCCTTGATCCTGCGCTGCGCCTCAAATGACATGACCTGGTCCTTGAGGAAAGCTTCGCGCGCATCACCGTAACCGCGCGCATAGTTAAGCGAATACTGGTTCTCTTCTTTCGGGAACAGTGTAGCCCGCGCTCCTTCAATAAACGATTCCTTGCTGTCCAAAACATCGGCCGATAGGTAGCTGTAAATCTGGCGGTCCCTCCCGTGGATATACGAGTAGGCCAAGTTCTGGTCAAAAGCCATCGCCTCAAACAATACTCCGCGCACATATTGTCCGGGCATCGAAAGCGGAGAAAAAGTTTTTCTCAAGTCAAATCCGCGAATACTGAAATCTTTGAAATCGCCGATTTTCCCGTCCGTCAGGCCGATCCCATAACCCGTAACCTCTGTTGATTCCTGAAATTTGTTAAAAACAACATGACTGTCCAGATCGCCATATGGCGTCTCGCCTTCCATCATGACCCGTTGAAGAAACTTCAGGCTTTCCCGCTCGGCATCCGCGAACGTCGGGCCCCGGTAATACGATCCCCAGTCGGCCGCGTAGGTGACCTTAAACGGATCGGCTTGAAGCTCGTCGAAGGCCTCGCGCAGACGCAGAGACGCGGAAGGCATGGGGATAATCACCTCGATATTGAATGTCCAGCGGCCCTTTTCGTCCCACACATGAAGAAAACTCGAACCGCGTTTTTTCCCGATGATTTTCAAACGGTGGCCATCGATACGCTCAACCTCAAACACGCCTGGAGTAATGATCAAATAACGCTCGATGTTCCGGCCCTCCAATTGAACAGAGGACCTCATCTCGATGCGGATAAGCGTGCCGGGCTGGGTGTTCCAAAGCGCTTCATCCAGAAAAACCGTTTCTTTCCCCGGGCTCATCAGCGTTTCTTCCGGCTCAAAAGTCTGCCGGCGAACGGGACCCGTTTTGACAGAAGGGGGCTTCTTTTCTTCTATGGATTGGCATTCGGCAGTGATCCTATCAGAAAATCGCGTGACAGGAGCCGGCATGGGAATTTTATGTTTTGTTGGCAGAGGCTCAAACGCATCAAGTGACTCTTCGATGATCTGAGCCCGGCTTTTGCCTGATGGGGCGGTAATTTGCGTATCCGGCTCCGGCTCGATGCGCTGGTCCTGCATGCGCTTGATCAAATTGATGAAAAAAACCGGCTCTCTTTCGCGCGGCGCTACCGCAAGGGCATGCTGGAAATTGGCATACGCCTCCTGATAATCGCCTTGCTGAATGGCGAATTTTCCAAGCTCCATGTAAAACTTGTAAATATTAGGATAGTCCGGCTCGGCGGACGCGGGAAAAACCCCTGCGACAAGAAGAATGGCCAAGGATATGAGGATACACTTGTTCAACGTAGGCTATACTCTCCACGATAGAATGAAATACTCTGGGCACAGATTATTCTCTTACGGTTAAAACAGTATAATCAGACGGATAACTTTTCCTGAAATCGATCTCCCTAACGGCAACGTCGTTATCATCCAGATCCAGGGTCATAACAAGAGTGTACGTTCCGGGATCCATGTCCGCATTGAACGTCAGTATATAATCTGCCGTCTTATCAGGCGGCAGATAGACCTTTTTGATCTCCCCTCGGTCGTAGACCATCCCTTCCTGGTCGATCACATAAAATGTGCCGTTGGGAATAATGATGACATTCCCCTGATTGGTAAGATCTACCGCCAATTCTTTTCCCGTAAAACGGAAATTGTCCAGA
This sequence comes from Candidatus Omnitrophota bacterium, assembly GCA_029568545.1. Classification (GTDB taxonomy): domain Bacteria; phylum Omnitrophota; class Gorgyraeia; order Zapsychrales; family Zapsychraceae; genus 2-02-FULL-52-10. The sequence goes on along the minus strand of JAKQAH010000165.1, from coordinate 16,855 downwards.
CGGATCCGCTTGATCTTGTTTTTAGGCTCGATGAAAAACAAACATCCGGCGCGGGAAATGATATTCATCCCCATCTCCGGCGATTGGGACTCGTTCGCCTTCTCAAAAAATAGCACGCCATAATGCCCCCGGTCCAAATCCTCGGGAACATTGGCCATGTAGGCAACATCTTTTTTGGAAAAAGGAGGCAAATCGAGAACGCTGACCGGAACATTCACCCAGCTAGCCAGCGAATGGTCCGTCGTTCCCTTGGGCAAGAATTCCTTGGAGCCGTCATAAGGAGATTTGTAGGCAAAATCCTCCCAATAAACTTTCATGCTCACGGGAGCATCGGAAGTATTGTGGACCGTCACTTTCCCGGTGATGTTCTCACCGGGAGTGACGTTGGTCCTGATTTTGCCTTCTTCCAAAAGCACTTGGGCCCACGCAGGAACACAAGCGCAGAGAATCGCTCCAACAGCAACGACTATACCCAGAATTTTTTTGCGTTTGCTCATGCCACAGTCGCCGAAACGATCAAGGTGCCGTTATAGGTGGTTCCGCCCTGATCAGCCGCCGTAAACGGTTTTCCATTTGGAAGACTTGTATCCCCTCCCGGATAAATACCGATATAAGCCCTGAAAAACCCTCCATCCAGGTCGTCCGGCGTGATATCGACACCCGGATCCTCGAGATCGATCAAAAGAGACTTGGTCCCCACACTCGTCGAAATGGGTTCTTGAACCTGATCCTCCGGATCTGGCCCTCCCTTAATCGTAAAGAAGGCCGCTGTTGTCTTATAGCCGAGGGAATTGCCCTCGATCAGCGGCAGGCCTTCCTCATAGGTCAGCGTGATGTTCGTCGATCCAGCCCCATTGGTTACCCCTACGTCAACGGCAAAGTAATAATCCGACAGATAAACGCCGTTAACGGGACTGAGCGTGCCAAAGTTGAATGCCGTCACGGTATTCAGAAATTCGTCCGTGTCAGCATCCACTCTGGTCGCGACGATCGAGACTCCCGTCGCTGCCGGCAGATACGCCGTGATCGGAAAGCTGACTTCCGTTGGCACAGTTTGCGCGAACCCGGCTGAAACCATGATCAGCGCATAGGCCACTGTCGCAGCAACAATTAACCATTGTTTTTTCATCTTCTTCCTCCTTTTCGTTAATGCATGCTTTTCCTATTATATTCCTAAAACTGCCTGTACTTATATCTCCCCGAGGGAAAACCGTACAGCCGTTGCATAGCTGCCCGGGGCCATTTCCTTGAACGGCCGAAGGCGGTAAACAACTTTGAAACGGCTAGGCGTCCCTGAGGCATCCGAGCTGAAGACCGGATGGTCTTCGATGGGCACGGGCTGAAAATCGCCGAATCCGCTCTTGCCGGATTCCCCCTCAAGCAAAACGACCTTCACCGTAAAATATTCCGCTGGGATTTGGTCGCCAGACGCATTGGTCAAAGGCGAAATAACGCTCTGGGTGACCATGTAGGGCTTCCCCAAATTGGACCGGACCGCAACATTCACGTCGCGTAGTTCCGGCTGACTGTCCGGAAGGATCCGCTCGAAACTCAAACCATCCGGCGGAAGATCAACGCTTAGCGCAAAAACAGGATCAACCGTCAGTTCCAGATCAATGACGGTTTGCTCTTGGATTGTTCCCGCCTCGACGGCATAATTCAGTCTTCCAGCGTAAACACCCGTCTCTTGCCGCTCGAGGATGGTCTCATCCAGGAAAAAATGGACATAGAATGTGTCTTCGGCAGCCTGCGAACTATAGATCTCCTCGGCCCTCCGGGATAACGGCGTCGGGGTGCCGGGATACATCTCGCCGCTGGCGCTGCCCGATGTTGCGAATAGAATCATCCCAGACGGGATCTCATTCATAGAGGCATTCTGAGGAAGCCCTTGAACGTCCTGAACGAAACGAATCGTCCGCCCTGGATTCTCACGGAAACTGAGCTGCACATGTCCTGCGCTTTCCTGATCGCCGTTGAGCCTCAATCGGACCGTATTTGCCGTCGAAGATCCCTTGATCTCAACTTTGAGGTCATCCGAAACCTCAAAAGTGACATTAAGAATGACATCGTCCTGCCCCGCCCCGCCAACAGGCCTGGCCGTGTATTGAAGCCGGCCAAGGAAATTGCCCGAGTCCGTGACCGCATTGCCGCGGACCATATAGGCAACCGTGAAGCTATCGCTGTCGCCGTTAGGCGAGGAACTGTAAAGAAGCTGATCGGCAGGCCCAATAGGCTCCAGAGCCTGCGCATAGAGCGTGCCCGAAGCATTCGAACCTAACAGCGTATAGCCCATGAGAATATCGCGGCTGAATGTCACGCCACGATCGTTAGTAAACGGATCGATCATGCGCTGATAAATCTGATATTGCTCAGTATCGGTCGAAGTAATGCGGATACGGACTTCTTGGCTAGCTTCTTCATCTCCGACAATGCGTCCGAACCGCAAGCTGTTGCCGCCCCCCATTGGAGCAACGCTTAAATTGAGCGCTGCTTGGGCCTCAACATACCCGAATGTGGCAGATATAATAATAACGGTTGAAATTAATATACTTTTCATAGAAACGATTCTTGAAAGCGCTTTCTTTTATAGTAAATATATACGACAGAGTTTCTTATGTCAATATGCCAAACTAGGACTAACCGGGACAGTTTTGAAAGAACTCTTTTAGTTAAAATAGGCCTAATTTAACCCAAAAATAAAAATGGGACGAATCCAAATCTTTCAAATTTGGGTTCGTCCCATTCGTCTATATCGTGGCAACTTGGTTATTCGATTTTATGGCAACCAAATGACCACTTAAATTCGGGCTCGTTCTATGGGCCCGTTTTTCATCTTGGTGGCATTTTGTTTTTCCTAAATTATGGAAATCAAAATACCACCAAAATTCGGACTCGCCCCCATGGGCTCGTCCTCATATCTTGGTGGAGGTGGGCGGAATCGAACCGCCGTCCTTGAAGAGTTCCGCATAAGGCCCTACATGCTTAGTTTGTCTTTTAGTCTCATCCCGCCCGCTTCGACAAACAAAATCTGACGGAACCAGCCTTATGAATTCGCCGCAATCCCTCAGGCAGGAGCTGCGGCTAGCCTGTTAAGGACCTTTTGCAAACCTACAGGCATGGCCTGCAAAAGGGCTCAGCTTAAGTTTTAAGCTAAGACTGTTTGTGCCTCGAAGATCGGGTTAACGATCTCGTTGGCTTGTGCAAGGATATTATCGTTTGCATTTGTTTGTGCCCAGATGATTTACGAGGCCTACCAGGCGTCCTCGGCATGCGCCTTATACAACAACATCTTAAGTCGATACCATGTCACCCCCAAGTTATAAAAGAGCAAAAGTCGTAGAGTAATTATATATGATGCTCGGCCAACAGGCAAATCAATAAATAGGCCAGTCTCGATTTATCTCGAGTTTTAGTTTTAAACATAAGTTTTAGCGATTACGAATTTTCTTATACGTAATGACAAAAATAAACCCTAAAAGAAAATTATAAACAATCGCCAAAAAATACTGCACCGCCCAGTGAAGATGAGAAGAAAATAATCCGCGTAAAAAGTAACCCATCAAATATGGAACATAACAAATAACCGTCATTACTGGAGCTGCCAACCGTAGAAACTCCTGAGCAATAGTATCGGTTTCAGCTTTGAAGTTTAAAAAAATCCACCAACAGAACAAAATCAAACTAATAATCGGGTATATCAATACAAATATTAGCTGTCCTTTTGTAAACTTCTTCATTTATCTTCTTCTTTCAAATTATCAAGATACAATTACAACAACTATGAAAACAATACTTCTTTGCTATAGCCTTTTCATAAGCTTCCTACAATAAATAGAGTTCGTCTTTATCCATTCTTTCGATTCTTAATGGCCCGCTTCAGGTCGCGCTCAATGCCTCTTTTCTGGATCGTTGCCCGCTTGTCATAGCGTTTCTTGCCGGTTCCAAACGCGATCTCAACTTTAACAAAGCCGCGGTTATTGAAATAAACTTTCGTGGGAACAAGCGTTACATTTTTCTGCATCACCGTGCTGAGGATCTTGCGGATCTCTCTTTTATGCAGGAGAAGTTTGCGCGGCCGGTCAGCTTCCTCGTTAAGATAGCTAGCCTGTTTATACGGCTCGATGTGCAGATTATGGAGAACGACTTCTCCTTTTTCCACCTGGGCGTAAGCGTCTTTAAAATTTACATTTCCTGCGCGGATAGACTTAACCTCTCCCCCTTTGAGCTCAATGCCGCATTCCCATTGGTCGGAGAAAAAATAGTCTCGGTAAGCTTTTTTATTAGTTGCGATCGTCTGGCCCATAACGGCAAAGATTATAGCATAAATCGAAATTCCCGTAGCTAAATTAATTGACAGTAAAACTCATTCTCGGTATACTTGAGTTCACTGCCGGGATGGCGAAATTGGTAGACGCGCACGTTTCAGGGGCGTGTAGGGGCAACCCTATGAGAGTTCGACCCTCTCTCCCGGCATTTAATATTATTGGTGCCGGGCCTCTTAGATTTCTCAGAGCCTGGGGATCGCCAGCCTTAAAAAATCCTTTTTATGAATCCCAAACAAAACCACACACAGCTTCTCATCATCGGCGGCGGGCCGGGCGGATATCCGGCCGCGTTCCGGGCTGCTGACCTCGGCCTGCAAGTCACCATCGTAGACACAGCTCCTAATCCCGGCGGAGTTTGCCTCTATCAAGGATGCATTCCTTCGAAAGCCCTTCTTCATGCCGCAAGATTAATTTCGGAATCGCGCGAAGCCAAAAAGATCGGTATCGATTTCGGCGAGCCGAAGATCGATCTTGATCAATTGCGCCGATGGAAAGAAAGCATCGTGACAAAGCTGACCAACGGATTAGGCCAGCTTTGCAAACAGCGAAAAATAGATTTCATTCAAGGCAAAGCCACATTCCTTGCTTCCCGTACCGTTACAATTAAAAGACCAGATGGTTCCCATCAAACGATTTCTTTCGACAACGCGATCATCGCCACGGGCTCCCGCGTAAATTCACTTCCTGCCCTGCCGGATTCCCCGCGTATTCTGGATTCCACCAGCGCCTTGAAACTGATCGATATCCCGAAAACTATGCTACTGATCGGTGGCGGATACATCGGGCTTGAACTGGGAACCGCCTATGCGCGATTAGGAAGTACGGTGGATGTGATCGAGATCTTGCCGCAGATCCTGACAGGCGCCGACCGCGACCTCGTTCAAATCGCTGAAAAAAAGATGAAAACCATTTTCGGGTCGATCTCGGTCGAGATAAAAATAACTAAAGCTGAAGAAACAAACACGGGAATGAAAGTGACTCTGGAAGATAAGAATGGAAAATCTTCCTCCAAGGAATATGAAAAAGTTTTCGTTGCCATCGGACGTCGTCCCAATTCTGACAATCTTGGCCTTGAAAACACAAAAGTAAAGATCACCAAGCAGGGATTTATCGAAGTCGATGCCCATCGCCGGACGTCTGATCCGTTCCTTTACGCAGTCGGCGACGTTACCGGAAGCCCGATGCTCGCGCATAAGGCCTCGCACGAAGCATTCGTCGCGGCTGAATCGATCGCCGGGCGCAAAAGCATTTTCGAACCGAAGGCTATCCCTTCTGTAGTCTTTACAGACCCGGAACTTGCTTGGTGCGGGCTGACGGAAACTCAGGCGAAAGCCGAGGATCGCAATATTAAAGTCGCAAAATTCCCCTGGGTTGCCTCGGGACGGGCGTTGACATTGGGACAAACGGATGGGATGACAAAGCTGATCGTTGAACCTGATACGGAAAAAATATTGGGAGTTGGTATTGTTGGACCTGGCGCCGGAGAATTGATCGCGGAGGGAGTTTTGGCGATCGAAATGGGCGCAACCGCAAAAGACCTTAAAACCTGCATCCATCCTCACCCGACGCTCTCGGAAACGCTCATGGAAAGCGCGGAAAGTTTCTTCGGCCTGGCCACCCACATTTATCGGCCGAAAAAATAAAAAACCTACCGAAAGACGGCCTGATCCCCGACGCTGAGCCCCATTTCCACCGCAACGCCAGCATTGACCTCCAAGACATATTTTGCGTCTGCGTCCGGCGTATAGACCGGACACTTTTCCGTTGCGCAAGGCAGAATATGAGGAATCAGAAAGACAATGCGCTTCGTAACGTCCATCCAAATGATATCGAGGGGAATCAACGTATCTTTCATCCAAAAACTTTGCCTCTGGGGCGACGAAAAAATAAACAACATGCCTTCGTTGGCTCCCAGAGATGTACGGAACTGTAAGCCTTTCGCCCGTTCGTCCGGCGTCTCGGCAACTTCGACAAAAAAACAGCGGTCATAGAAACAAACTTCCTTTATTTTGCCGTCAATCAGCAAGAAATAAGCTGATAACCCGACGATAAAGATAAAAATGATACCGAAAATTATCGTTCGCTTGCGCATATCAGTTATTAACCGTAAGATTTAAATAATCCCGGAACTCCAGCTTGCCGCTGACCTCCTGATTCACAACGGCGATCCTTTGCGAAAGATATGGGTGCGTCCGCCAATAACTATACTGCCTCAGCGGCTCTTTATCTTTTTCGACCTTAAGCTTCTCAAAGAATGTCACCATGGCCCGGGGATCATACCCGGCTTTTTTTAAATATTTGACGGCGAGGCGGTCGGCTTCAAACTCGTCTTCCTGGGAATATTCCATGAACATCGAATTGATCGCGAGATTGACGCCGCTGGCAACACGCCCGCCAGCCGGGATAGACGCCACCTGCAGAACCATCGCGGCATACGCAGCCTGCATGCGCTTGACGCCGTGGCGCGCGGTAATGTGGCCCACCTCGTGGGCAATGACCCCGGCCAATTCGTCATCGCTGCCTACTTTCTCAATAAGGCCCCGGAACACATAAACATAGCCGCCGGGAAGGCTAACGGCGTTGATGGGATCGTCGTCCAAAACCTTGATGAAATAAACTAGGTCTTTGCGATCACAAACAGCTGCGATGCGGGCGAGAATAGTCTCGACACGTTCATTAACATCAATATCGGAAAGAATGGCATATTCCTCCTCGATCTTCGGCGCAATGGCTTCCCCGATCTTAACTTCCTTCTCGGTGCCGTAAAACAGAGACTCCTCCCGGCGCGTCGCAAGATTGTATTCCGTCGTGCAGCCCTGCAAAAGCATTGCGGTCCAAAGAATAAAAACCAACCAATATTGTCTCTTCATAATATCGAAACCCCGAACCTTCTTAACATCATCGCAAGTTTGGCGATCGGAAGACCGATAACATTGGTGTAGCATCCCTCGATCCGATGGATAAAAACGCTTCCGCCGCCTTCGATGTCAAAACCGCCGGCTTTATCCAGGGGAGAAACCTTCCGGTGATAACGGTCAATCTCCTCGTCCGTCAAAGGGAGCATGAAAACCTTGGTTTTCTCATAATCAACAGCTCGCTTGCCGGTTGCCGCATCGATGACCGCAACACCAGTATAAACCCAATGCGGTTTGGAAAAAAGCGCATGGAGCATTTTTTTCGCGTCTTGAAGATTGCGAGGCTTGCCGATCAGATTCTTATGGCCGTCGTAAACAACCGTATCGGCGCCAACCACCACCCCGCTCTTCAAACGGGCCGCTACATCTTGGGCCTTGAGAAGAGCATTATGCTTGACCAGCGCCGAGCACGTCGACCGGATCTTTTGGGCTTCTTGAGCCTGGCTGACCTTAACGGCAAATTGGACCCCCAGATCTTTTAGGAGTTTTTGCCTTTGGAGAGAAGCCGATGCGAGAATGAGTTTTTTCATGGATCAGTAAATGGTAAATCGTTAATAGTTAATGGTAATATTTGTTTAATCCGTTGAAAAACGCCGGAAGACCCTATTGACCATTAACTATTTACTCTTCACAATGTATTTCTGATATATCGAAGATCGAAACCAGCTTGCATCCTTTTGCCGCGACAGCTTCGCGCGCGCCCTCGTTGCGATCCACGATGCAGATCGCCTTCTCGGCGCGAATTCCCAAAGCCGCTAAAACATCGAGCGACTGCACGAAGGCTTTTCCGGTCGTGGCCACATCATCGATCAGGACCACGCAATCTCCTTTTTTCAGCGCGGGGCCTTCGATTTGCTGCTGTTTGCCATGAGGTTTCGGGGCTTTGCGGATAATGAACGTATCGATTGGTTTTCCCGATTGAAGGCTGACAACGCCGATGGCCCCGAGCATGGGGTCCGCCCCTAAAGTGGGACCGCCAATCGCGGCGATCTTGTCAGCGCCAACCTTGTCGAGGATCATCCGGGCGCAAAGGTACGCACCGCGCGCACTCAACGTTACCAGCCGGGCATCAATGTAATAATCGCTTTCTTTTCCCGACGAGAGAACGATCTTTTCCCGGAAATAGGCGTTCTTGATAATCAATTGCCGGAGCTCTTCACGCTCCCGCTGTATGTCTGTTCTTTCCATAGCCCCTCTTTTCAATGATTTCATTTGTCGTGCTCAGGCAAAGCGCATTTTTATTGTGTGCTATTATACTGTCAGGCATCTAGCCGTTCAACTCAAATTTTGCGTTGGACAAACTATAAGGGAAATGTTACCATACCGGCGTGTTGAAAGACCTTTTGACCGGTTTCGTCGATTTGGTCTACCCCCCGCATTGCCCTGTTTGCAAGAATCGGCTCCTTCACTATTCCCCCTATGAAGCGCTGTGCCCATATTGCCGGGATACGATCGTCCATAATATTCCTCCTTTTTGCCCCAAATGTTCGCGTCATCTCCCGGATCCGGAACAGGCCCGATGCCGGGAGTGCACCCAGACGGATTTTCGCTTCGATTTTGCCTGGGCCGCCTGTCTCTACCGCTCTCCTTTGAGAGAACTGATCTGCGCTTTTAAATATCGTCAAAGGACTTACTTGCGCAAACCCTTAGCCCGATTAATGATCGATTTTATCGGCCGTTACCGTTTCGATATAAAGCAATTCGACCTTATCGTCCCTATTCCATTATTTTCGAGCCGGTTAAGAGAGCGCGGCTATAATCAATCCTATTTGCTGGCCGAAGAAATTTCCGGAAGATACCGAATCGGCTTGTCTTGCGCGCATCTTGTCCGGGCCCGAAATACCGAGCATCAAACTCTCTTAAGCGAAAAAGAACGCTGGACAAACATCCGCAAGGCTTTTAGAATAAAGCGTTCTGCTGAACTCCGAGGCAAAAATATCCTGATCATCGACGATCTGCTAACAACAGGCGCGACAGCGTCGGAAGCCGCAGACACATTGAAAGAGTCCGGGGCGGGAACCATCGGGATATTAACACTAGCTATTACGGGATAAGATCACTTTCGGTCCATGCGCATCATCCGATCCTATATATTGAAAGAATGCATCATCCCCTTCTTCATGGCGCTGCTCGTCCTGACCTGCGTCTTTCTCTTGGGAAACCTGATCCAGCTGACCAACCTGGTCATTAATAAAGGCGTGAACATTGTGACCGTGGGCAGGGCTTTTCTGTTGATGATCCCTGTTTTCCTGGGATACACGATCCCCATCGCCTGCCTCATCAGCGTTATCTTTGCCTTCAGCCGTTTTTCAGCCGACAACGAGATCATCGCTCTGCGCGCCAGCGGCGTCCATTTGGCCCGCCTCTTGAACCCTCTCATCATCCTAGGCATCATTGCCAGCCTCATTCTGATCGTCTTGAATGAGCGGGTCATCCCTTACGCGCATCATGCGCAGCGGCGCGCGCTCAAAAATCTTGGCGCAGAAAACCCAACAGCGTTGCTGGAGGCCGGCATGTTCATCCACGCCTTCCAGGACCAGATCATTTTCATCCATAAGATCGAAAACAATCAGATGTTCAACATCACCATTTATCAACCGCAGCCGGACAGGCCGACAAGAACGATCATCGCGCGGCGGGGCGAGTTCACCCCAGTTCCCGGCGGGAACCAGATCAAGCTCAAGCTCATGGACGGAACATCGGACGAACCTAGCTTGGAAAATCCGGAAAATTTCTACAAATTGAATTTTAAGGACTATTTCATGACCCTCGATCTCTCCAAGGAAAACAAAGAGATCGAGAAAAAGCCGCAAAGCATGACATTGAAAGAATTGAAGGCCGAGATCGCCAAGTTGCAGCCGCTTCTCATCGATACGACCCATCTCGAAACCGAGTATTTCCGCAAAATTACGTGGTCATTTTCACCGTTGCTTTTCATTCTGATCGGTTTTCCCTTGGCTGTTATCACTAACCGGCGCGAAAAATCCGCTAACATCGTCCTGGCAATTCTTTGTTTCGCCTTTTACTACCTGGTTTCTTTAGGATGCGAAGCTCTCAGCAAAAAGGGCATCGCTCCGCCCGGACTGATCATGTGGGTCCCCAACACCATCGCCATCATCGGCGCGGCAATCCTTAACTACAAATGCGAATTCTAGACCGCTATATCACTCGATCCGTCGTCACGATCTTCATCTTCACGATCCTGACGTTCTCTTTTTTGTACGTCCTGATCGATATCACCAGCCAGCTCGACGAGTTCATTGATCGTAAAGTCCCCCTCGATATCCTGGTCCAATACTACATGTCCTATTTCCCGATCATCCTGAGCCAGCCAATCTCATCGGTTGCGTGCCTGATCGCGGTACTCTTTACCTTCAGCCATCTCAATACCAACAACGAAGTCATCGCCATGCGCGCCAGCGGGCTAAGTTTCTGGCAGATCACAAAACCGGCCATCATGTTCGGCCTGATCATCTCGATTCTTGTGTTCTGGGTCAACGAGCGCCTTGTTCCCCGGGCCACCGAGATCACCGAACAAATCCGCAACGAAAACATGGTTTTGCTCGTAGACCGACTGCGCAAAAAACAGGAAAAGATCAAAAACTTGACATTTTACGGGCTCAAGAACCGGCTTTACTTCATCGACACTTTCGATGCCGAAACAAACGAAATCCTGGGAGTGACCATCATTGAGCACGACGAACAGCAGAACATAAGGCAGAAAATCGTGGCCCTTAAGGGCGTCTGGACGGGGATCGCCTGGAAATTCTACCAGTGCCAGATCACGACATTCAGCGAGACCGATATCAACACGCCGCTTATGATCAAAGTCTATAAAGAAAAACTGATGGATATCAAGGAAAGCCCCAATGACTTCCTCAACCAGCGGCTGAACGTCACGGCCATGAACATCCGGCAGCTGAAGAGTTATATTGAGCGCTTTTCCAAAAGCGGAGCCGCCAAAGCCCTCAATAATATGCGGGTCGACCTCCACCAAAAGATCGCTTATCCATTCGGGAATTTTGTTATTGTCTTGCTCGGCCTTCCTTTTGCCTTGATGATCCGCAGCCGTAAGGGGAGCGCGTTTCTGGCCATCGGGCTGGCCCTGATCCTCGGGTTTCTTTATTATGTCGCGAATGCCGTCTCTTTGGCGTTCGGCAAAGGCGGCTTGTTCCCTCCTCTGCTTTCCGCCTGGGCCACGCCCCTTCTGTTCACGCTTATCGCGCTGGTCATTATCGAAACGGATTTTTCCAACTAAAAAAGGCAGCGCCCTACTTATTAAAGCGCATTGTCATCCTGAGGAGCGATTTGCTTAAAACATTTAGCGGCGAAGGATCTTAATGATGAGTTAAGATTCTTCGTCGCAAAAAGTTTTCCATGAGTCGCTCCTCAGAATGACGAAAGTTCTTAATAAATAGGGCGCTGTTTTTTTTGCTCTTTTTTCTTCAATTTCCCGGCGGCAACTCGCCTCCGTGAATACTGCGGTTGATCTCCTTATGAATCGTGCTCAGAAGCTTGCGGTAATGCAGCGGCTTGGCAAACGCGCGGTATTTGACGTGATTGATCTCAAAAACCTGGTTGCCGTCGTCAACTTCCAGGCTCAGCGTATTGGTCGTGAAGACAATGGGAATGTCGGCCGTCTCCGGGTCCTCTTTTAGTTTGCGCACAATTTCTTTGCCGTTACTATCTGGGAGGATCACGTCCATAAGGATCAGGTCCGGCAACCTCTTTTTCACTTCGTTTAAACATTCTTTTCCGTCGTATGCCGCAAACACAAGAAAGCCGTCATTCATGAGCTTCTTCTGCGTCAACTTCTGCATCACCGGACTGTCATCAACCACCAGTATCTTTTTTTTCTTTTTTGTCATGTCCGTTCATTCCCTTTTTTAATGATCCGCGGCAGCCGGCTGCCGAGACTGCAAACAATCTCATAATTGATCGTTCCGGCCCATCGCGCCAAATCCTCGGCTGAGACGGTTTGTCTTTTTTGCCGCCCTAATACTGTTACAGATGTTCCGAGCTTGACTCCCGGCACAGGCGTTACGTCAACCATGATCTGATCCATCGTAACGCGCCCGATCACAGGGCAACGCGCCCCGTTGATCACAACAGCCGCGCGGTTCGAGAAGGCGCGAAAATACCCGTCGCTGTAGCCGATCGGGACCGTCGCGATAAGCATATCCCGTTTCGTAAAGAATGTCCGTCCGTAACTGACACTTCGGCCTTTGGGGATCCTTTTTAAAAAGATCACATGGGAGCGCACGCTCATGGCGGGCTTCAGGAGAAAATCTTTCTTGAGCCTTGGATCCGGATAAAGCCCGTAAAGCATCAATCCCGGCCGGGCAAGATTCAGAATATGCGTTTTATACCCCGCTAATCCCATGCTGTTGGCGGCATGGATGAAGGGAATGATCAATCCCGCCCGGTCCAGTTTTTTAACTAGGTCATAGAGCGAGACGATTTGCTTTCTTGTAAATCCGCGTTCCGTATCTGCCGCTGGGAAATGAGTAAAAATCCCCATGATCCGCAAACGGCGTAACCGGCTGACTTTCTTGATAAAATCGAACGCTTCGGTGTGCCAAACCCCCAAGCGCCCCATACCCGTATCGATTTTGATATGGACATCGGCTTTCCGACCGCGCTTTTTCGCTTCTTGATCCAGGGCCCGCGCCAATTCCAAAGTGCACACGCCCGACGTCAGGTCATAATCAACAATCTTGCCCGCGCAGACGGGCAGGGCGCTTTCAAGCAAAAGAATGGGCTTTTTGACTCCCAGTTTCCGTAAAGTTATGCCTTCATCAACATTGGAAATGCCAAACAGCCCGACGCCTTCCCGGTCCAGAAGCCTTGCAATGTCCTCGACGCCATGCCCATAAGCATCCGCTTTGATAACGGCCAGGATCGATTCCAATCCTTTGAGCTTTTTCTCGGCATCCAAACGCGTGGAAAGAAAAAAGCGGTTCTTTTGGACCAGCTTAGCAATTTGACGGGCATTATGCCGGACGGCCTCCAGATCGATCTCACAATATGTTAAATAATCGGTTTTTTTCATTATTTGCAAGGCGGCTCCTTAAGCCGGGCATCCCTCCGTTGATTTGATCTGACAATGATCGGGATATAGATACAGCGGGATCAGCCGATCAATGTGATCGCATTTTCCCTCACGAAACCGCATGAGCGCCAAGAACGCCAGGGCCCGCGCCGACGGAAAGGCATATTCCGGGTCCGCAAACTTCGGCCTGATATCTTTAACCTGAAGAATATCGCTCCTGAACATCTCGATACCATCCCCGACAAAAAGGACATCCCCTTTGATCTTTTTCAGAACATCTTGAACGCTGGCCAACAAATAGCCGGTCTTTTTTCTTAAAATCCCCTCGCGTTTATCAAAGACGCAGGCATACGCCAGATGGCGTTTCGCATCGCAGAGAGCGCAGATCTGCGCATGATTTTCCGGAACATTCATGGCCAGAATATCCAGGCTGGGAATGCCCACAACAGGCTTGCGCAAAGCAAACGCCAGCCCCTTGACCGTTGACAACCCCACGCGCAAGCTCGTGAACGATCCGGGGCCCAATCCGATGGCAAATCCGTCGACTTTCTCCAACGGCATTCGGGCATCGCTTAATATTTTCTTGATACCGGGCATGATCGACGAAGAAAGCGGGCGCTTTAATTCCATATTGCGGAATTTAATAACATCTTCATCCCTGGAAACCGCGAGGCTGAGCCGTTTCGTTGACGTATCCATCGATAATAAATTCATCATGATATTTTGCCCCGCACAGCAGCTATTTTTCCCACCAGATCTTGGTACCGTCGGCCGATCGCTGTTAATAGGATCGCCCGCTCGTTCAATGTCTTATGTTCCAGCTCAATCTTCAAATATTCTTCGGGTAAAGATGCCCCGAGCCGGTCGGCCCATTCGATCACAGAAACGCCGTTGCCGTAAAGAAATTCATCATACCCAATCGTATCGATCTCCCGAATATGCTCGAGCCGGTAAAGATCAAAATGGAACAGCGCCAGGCGGCCTTCATAAATATTCATAAGAACGAACGTCGGACTGCTCACGTTCTTCTGATCGATCTTCAGACCTTCCGCGATCCCTTTGATGAGGGTCGTTTTTCCGCTTCCCAGATCGCCGAAGAAACAAAGGATATCTCCGCCTTTAAGATGTCTTGCCAGATGCTTCCCGAAAGCCTGGGTCTCATCGGCGCCTTTAGATAGAATATGCCGTGTTTCCATGATAGTCATCGCTAGAAATGCGTATACCCTTTACCCTTGACCGTCTTCAGACCGGATTCTTCCGTCCGCAGCTGGAGGCCGAATTCGTCATCAACGACCTGGCCGATCCGATAGGACTTGAAATTCTTTCCGCCGCAGCTTTCAAATGCTTTTGCCTTTGCGGCCGGCAGGGTAAAAAGCAATTCAAAATCTTCCCCGTCATGCAATGCCTGTTTGAGGCTGGCCCCTTTGCGCCTCGGGATCAAATCCTCCTCGATTACCGCGCCTACACGGCTTTCGGATAAAATATGCCCGAGATCGGCTGCCAACCCATCGGAAATATCGATCATGGCCGTCGGCCTGAACTTTTTGACCAGATATTGCGCTTCCTTGACGCGCGGCACAAAATTCAAATGCCATCCGCTTGAGAGAGAATTCCCCAATGGACCCGTCACAAAAATGTGATCGCCGCAACGGGCGCCGCTTCGGTAAATAACGTGCTTCTTCCCCACTTCCCCGGTCAAGGCAACATTGATAATGATTTCTTTGCATTTAATCGTATCTCCGCCAACAATCTCGACGCCAAACTTTTTCGCTGTTTGCCGTATCCCGTCGTATATTCCCGATATAAACCGCTGCGGACAAGTGCCGGGCGCGCCCAGGGAAACAACGGCATATTGGGGGATCCCGCCCATGGCCGCAATATCGCTGATATTACAGGCCAGCGCTTTGTGGCCGATGCCCTGCGCAGGCATCTTCCGCGTAAAATGGATCCCTTCCCGCAGCATGTCCGTCGTAAAAAGCAGATATTTCCTGGACGATAAAGGGATCACGGCCGTATCGTCGCCGATCCCTTTGAGCGCCCGGGAACATTTCCCGATTTTCCGGTCGATGAAACCGATCAGGCCGAACTCGCCCAGATCAGAAAGGATCATTTTAACAGGACGCGCGGACATGTTATGAAAATCTCTTCCTGATATTCTTCCCGAACGGCGGACGGATAATGCCTTTTTCAGTGACAATGGCCGTGATCAGGCGGTGGTCCGTCACATCAAAGGCCGGATTATAAACCTTCACATTTTTAGGTGCCGTCGCCCGGCCTCCCCAATGGGTCACTTCTTCCGGCTTGCGCTCTTCAATGGGAATTTGCGCGCCGGTGCGAATGCTCATATCAAACGTCGAGCGCGGCGCGACGATATAAAACGGGATGCCGTGATGCTTGGCTAAAACCGCCAGATTATACGTCCCAATCTTGTTGGCCGTATCTCCGTTAGCGGCGATCCGGTCCGCCCCCGCAAAAACAGCGTCAATTTTTCCTTGATGCATCACGCTAGCGGCCATATGATCGCAAATGAGGGTTGTATCGATCTTCGCGCGCAAAAGTTCCCACGCCGTCAGCCTTGCCCCCTGCAATAACGGCCGCGTTTCGCAGGCAAATACTTTAAACTTCTTTTTCTTGCGCTTGGCGCTATACAAAACACCCAAAGCCGTGCCGTAATCCGCTGTAGCCAAAGCGCCCGCGTTACAGATCGTCATGATGCGGCTATTTGTCCTGATCAACGACGCGCCATGATCGCCCATCTTCCGGCAAACCCTGCGGTCGTTTTCATAAATCGCGAACGCCTCGCGCCAGAGGGCCTTCTTTATCTTGGGAACAGCGCACGTTGCATGACGCAGAAGGACCTCACGCATCCGATCCAGCGCATTGAACAGGTTTACTGCCGTCGGGCGGGAAGTTCCGATATGATCGCAAACTTTTCGCACATGCTTGACGAAAAGTTCCCGATTCGTTCCTTTGTAGGATTTACATCCCAAAAGAACGCCGAAAGCCGCCGCTACACCCAAGGCCGGAGCGCCGCGCACATTTAAATTCTTGATGGCTTTCCAGAGACTATTGACATTGCGGCAGGTGATATATTGCAGTTTGCCGGGAAGTTTTGTCTGGTCAATGATCCTGACATTCCCGTTGACCCAGCGGATAGTTGGTATGGGCATGCGCACCTCAAGGCTATTTCTTGGG
The DNA here is from genome assembly GCA_029568545.1 of Candidatus Omnitrophota bacterium. Taxonomy (GTDB): domain Bacteria; phylum Omnitrophota; class Gorgyraeia; order Zapsychrales; family Zapsychraceae; genus 2-02-FULL-52-10. The sequence continues at coordinate 368 of JAKQAH010000165.1, read as the reverse complement.
CAATTCCAGCCTCGGAAAAAGAGCGTCGTGATTTTTTAATTTTGTTCCCGCTTTGAGTCTTCCCCATTCCGGGCCCGACCCCGCAGCGCCGAGAACATCTAAAACGATCTGGGTCTTTGAAGGCATCACGGGCAAAAGATGAACGGCGCTGATCCGTAAGGCTTCCGTCGCCGTGTAAAGGATGGTGCCCGCCCGAGACTGATCCTCTTTAAAAACTTTCCACGGGGCTTGGCTCTCAAGATAACGATTGACCCGACGGACAAGCTCTAAGACCTGTTCAATCGCCTCATTTAAATGCAGGCATCCGATCAAATCCTCGGTCTTGCTGTTAAGCTTTTGCGCTTCTTGCTTGATCTCGTTTTCTGCGG
>JAKQAH010000153.1 GCA_029568545.1 Candidatus Omnitrophota bacterium | reverse complement strand
CCGACAATGATCACGGAGTGGGTCTTGTCCTTCCCTAATAGCCGGTCCAATTGGATGATCAGGCGGTGGATCTGGTAGCCGCCTTTTTTGTTGCCCGAGATGCCGAAGAGCGAAAAATCTTTGCGGACCTGCGTCGCGGACGTATTCATATCCTCCGCCAGGTCATCCGAGAAAACCCTGACCATGCCGATCTGGCGGAAACGGATCAGGGTATCGCGGTATTTATAAAGTCTCGATACGGTTAGCTTCACTTATAGTTTAGAAATATCTCTGATTGGATATGCCCCGTATCTTATTAAAACAATCTTATTTTGTCAATCATTTTGTGATTGTTTTCACAATAAATCGAGCGACCCCGATATTAGGTCCTTGTGGCCCTTGGTACGCGCGGATAACTGTTCATAGAATTTCTTACACTCCGGCCTTAACTTCTCTTTGCTCCAAATATTCGTCAAAGGTGGTGTGCACGCGGTCGATCACGCCCTCGGGCGTGATCTCGATGATGCGGTTGGCGACGGTTTGAAGCAGTTGGTGATCATGGGAGGAAAAGAGGATCGTGCCCTTGTAGGTTTCAAGGCCCCGGTTCAAGGCCGTGATCGATTCGAGGTCCAGGTGATTGGTGGGTTCATCCAGGATCAGCACATTGGCCTGAGCCAGCATCATGCGGGCGAACATGCAGCGCACGCGCTCGCCGCCGGAGAGGACCGTCACGGACTTCAGCGACTCGTCGCCGGAGAACAGCATGCGCCCCAAAAATCCGCGCACAAAGTCCTGGTCCGTATTTTTCGTATACTGGCGAAGCCAATCCATGACGGACAGGTCGCGGCTGAAATATTTGGCGCTATCCTTCGGGTAATACGCCCGCGAAGTGGACGCGCCCCACTTGAACGTTCCCGTATCCGGCTTGAGCTCTCCCATCAATACCTCAAACAACGCGGTCTTGATGAGATCGTTGGTGCCGAGCAAAGCGATCTTGTCGCCTTTTTCAACCGTAATGGTCAGATTCCGGAACATAGGCTGCCCGTCCAAAGATTTCGACAATCCGTTGATGTGCAGCAGATCGTTGCCCGCCTCCCGCTCCTGTTCGAAATTGATATAAGGATATTTGCGCGACGAGGGTTTGAAATCCTCCACCGTCAGGTTTTCCAGGATCTTTTTGCGGCTTGTGGCCTGGCGGGACTTGGAAGCATTGGCGCTGAAACGCGCGATAAAATCCTGCAGCTCCTTGCGCTTGTCCTCGATCCTCTTATTGGATTCGGACCTTTGCCTCGCGGCCAGCTGGCTGGACTCAACCCAGAAGGTGTAATTCCCGCTGTAGAGCTGGATCTTGCCGAAATCGATATCCGCGATGTGCGTGCAGACCTTGTCAAGAAAATGCCGGTCATGCGAGACCACGATGGCGGTATTCTCGAAATCGCATAAAAATTCTTCTAAGTACATGCACGTGGCGATGTCCAAATGGTTGGTCGGTTCGTCCAAGAGCAGAATATCCGGATTCCCGAATAACGCCTGCGCCAGCAAAACGCGGACCTTATCGCCGGCCTCCAGCTGGCCCATCAGCATCCCATGCGATTCTTCTCGGATGCCGACATCATTCAAAAGCTTGGCCGCGTCGGATTCGGCGTTCCATCCCCCCATCTCGTTGAATTCGCCTTCAAGCTCGGAAGTGCGGATGCCGTCCGCATCAGAAAAATCAGGTTTGGCATAAAGCGCATCCCGTTCCGTCATGACATCATAGAGCTGTTTGTGCCCCATGATCACCGTCGTCAAGACGGTAACAGCGTCAAAAGCGAACTGGTCCTGGCGCAGGACAGAAATGCGTTTGCCGGGCGCAACGGTCACGGAACCGGCCGTGGGATCGATCTCGCCCGAGAGTATTTTTAAGAATGTGGACTTGCCGGACCCGTTGGCCCCGATGAGGCCATAACAGTTCCCTTGCGAGAAAAGGATATTGGCGTTGGAAAAAAGTTTGCGCTGCCCGTATTGCAGGGAAACGCCGTTCGCTGAAATCATAATGATTTGTCCGTGTTCATTGCGGCCGAATCGAGTTTCGTTAAAGTTATGAAGTCTACACAATCTTGTGACGTTTGTAAACTCTTTTTATTTAATTTGGGACCTGATGCTCAAGCACCTGATGCTTGAGCATCAGGTCCCTGTGAATAACTTTTAGAGATCGATCTGCCAGCAGCGGTGGATCAATTTATTGCGGTAATCCTCGGGGATCGTCTGGGGCGTCAGTTCTTTGATAGCCTTGACTTTCAGGCGGTTTAGTTTCGGGTCAAAACGCTGATGATTGGTGGAGAAGAATACCGTCGATCCTTTCGCCATCACGGCAAAGACTTTTTCCAACAATTCCGTGTGATGGCTGTTAATATTGAACAATCCCGTACCCCGGCGCTGGGAAAAAGACGGTGGATCCACAAAAGCCAGCGTAAACTTGCGCTTCCGTTTCCGCAGAGATTCAAGATATTCTTCGGCATCCGACCGCACAAACTCATACGCGCGGTTATGGATGGCGTTCAGTTTAAAATTATCTTTTGCCCAATTGATGTAGGTCGCTGACCGGTCGACGGTTGCGATAGACCGGGCCCCGCCCAACGCCGCCGCGGCACTGAAAGATCCCGTGTATGCATAAAGATTGAGGAAATCGCGGCCCTTGGCCATCTCGCGGACCAGAACGCGCGTGTTGCGGTGATCCGAGAACAATCCCGTGTCAAGAAACCCGTCGAGATTGACCCAGAATCTCAGATCGCGTTCAGAGACGACAAAACGTTTGCCCTTGACTTCCGTGCGCGTGTAGCGCTCATCGCGGCCGCTGCGCGTTTGCCGGCGCTTGAGGAAGATCTTCTCGGGCGGAACATTCAACGCTTCGCCGGCGGCCTGCGCCATGCGCGGCAGCCATTCGGGACCCGTCTGCAATCGGACATACTCGCCGATCACCAGATGCCCCTGATACCAATCGACCACCGCGCGCACTTCCGGGATATCGCGGTCGTAGAGGCGGAAGGCATCGATATATTGTTTCCGGAATTTACGGGATAGATGCCGGTAGCGATTTTTCAGACGGTTGGCAAAGATCTCGGCATGATGCTCCGTTTTCTCAGCCGTCACATAATGTTTCGGTATATCCATAATCAAAAGAGGGGCAGGAGCTTCCTCGATCCAGCCGAAGCGCCTGCCCCCATCCATCTTCCCTGCTAAGATTATTTCCTGCTTAAAATATCGCGAATTTCCGTCAACAAGATCTCTTCTCTCGGCGGCATTGGCGGAGCGGCCGGCTTAGCCTCTTCCTTTTTCTTCATGCTGTTCATGGCCTTGATCATTAAGAAGATGGCAAAAGCCAGGATAAGAAAATCTAAAGTTGTTTGAAGGAACTGGCCGTAATTGAGCGTCACGGCATCCTTCATGGTGTTGGTTGCGGCGTCCAGCTGGGCTGCCTTCAATGTCAGTTTCAAATCGGTGAAGTTCACACCCCCCATGAGAAGCCCGATCGGGGGCATGATGATATCATTAACGATAGAAGACACAATCTTGCCAAACGCGCCGCCGATGATGATCCCGACGGCCATGTCAACGACATTTCCTTTCATGGCAAATTCTTTGAACTCTTTGATGAACGACATTGTTTCCCTCCTTTTGTTGACCTGTGGTTTATTTATAGGGAACTGTTCCCTATTTTTCCTTTTACTTCGTTTCCTGATTGATCTCCTGGTTCACTTCAATCTTGGTCGCGGACGCCCTGGCTTTTTCGATCTCAGCCTGTTCCCGGGCCACTTCCGCCGCGGTCCGTTCGGGCCCGCCGAGAAAATCCCATCCGATCTCGATCAGGATACCGTCCTCAAAGATATATGGGGTTAATTCATCGTCGGTTGTGGCGCCGTCCGGGATCTGCCCCGACCGGACATAATAAATGTCATACAACCGGCCGTCGCGCGTGAAACGCTGCGGCGGCTTTGTGTGAGCGGCCGATAATCGGCTTTGGCTGGGCTCCAAAAGCGAAAGGACGTTTTCCTTCGAGTCCCCGATCCTGATCTGATCCTGGAGGACATAATATTCTTTGACGGCTTTGTCGACAGTCCCGCATCCTTGCAAAAGCAACATTCCGATAATGAGGCAATGGATTCTCACGTGGGTTTTCAAGGCAGCAGCTCCTCGATCTTCTTCGTCATATGCTCAGACATGGGGTCGATATTGGGAGGATAACGAAGGACCACCTTCCCCTGAACATCGACGAGGAATTTATTGAAATTCCACGTGATCGGGCCTTTGAATTTCGTCTCTTCGGTCAGATAACGGTACAAAGGGTGGATGGCCTCCCCTTTCACGCTGATCTTGCCCAAAATCGGGAATGTCGTCTTGTAATTGAGGGTGCAGAAGTTCTTGATCTCCTCATCGGTCCCGAATTCTTGCTTGAAATCATTGGACGGAAAGGCAAGAATCTCCAACCCCCGGTCTTTATACTGTTGATAAAGCTTCTCCAACGACCCCAGTTGGAACGCATAACCGCATTTCGAAGCCGTGTTGACAATGAGCAGGACTTTTCCTTTTTCATCCGAAAGCTTTTTGTCTTGGCCGTCGTTGGTCTTCACCGTGAAAGTGTAAATCTTCCCGGGCGCGCTTTCCTGCGAATATCCAGGAATGGCAAGCATAGAAATCACCGCTAACATAAGAAGCCATTTTATTCGTTGCATACAACCTCCTTCAGGTCCCTTACGGTTTGATTTGCCATTGGCCGCCATCCGTCTCAACCGGCGTGCCGCTGGGCGCATCGCCTTGCAGCCGCTTGGCGTATAACTTCTGGACTTCCTCAACAGACGTGCCGTTCTGCTGGGCCACGCCCTGATAGATCTGCATCCGGTCGCTGTTTTCCGCCTGGACCAACCCCTGAACCGCCCCTGCCTGTTGCGGAACCCTGATCTCGACTAATCCGGATCTGTTCTCTCCGAGCACTCCCTGTTGCTGCCAGGAGACCAATTCCGGCCGCCGGTCACGCCGGCGGAGGGCTGCCGCCTCGATCTCGGGGCTCAGCCCTTCGGCCGCATAGGCATCAGTGACAAAACTAAATATCTTCGCATCGATCTTGGATTGAGGCTTGGGAGCGCCTGTCACAATGCTCTCGATGTCATTAATATCTTTTTCCACGTGCTGGTAAACATCCAGGCGCATGGAAATGTCGACCTTGATGGGGTCTTTGGGCGCCTGGACCTGGACCTTCGCGCATCCCAGGATCGCGATCACCCCTGCAAATGCAAAAATTAATCTTCTCATAATCCGTCCTTTCTTAATGGCACGTCATGCAGCACAATGTCTAAATTTCTTTTCCCCGCCTCTCCTTCCAGCGCCATCGAGAGGAGCAGGTCATTTTGATCCAAAGATAGCGCCACAGTCCCCGTATTATAGTGATAATTTCTGAAACTTTCTACTAATATATCCAGCGATTGCCCGGATCCTTTGGCAATATTCTCCAAAAGGCGCGGATCCTTAATGACCAGCGTTCCTCCCGTTTTTGTTGTTTCAAAATCGCCGCTCAAGACCTCAACATCCGCCCCCTTGCCTTTGAGGATAGCCCGCCCGCCGATCAGGCCGCTCATCTGGAATTTTTCACTAAGCTCAAATGTATCGATGAACCCTTCAAGATTCAGATCAACAAATGTCAGGCGAGCAAGATATTCCGGAAGCTCCCCAAAAGTCAAAACCGCATCGCCTTTGATCTGTCCGTTAAAAGCTTGCGCCGAAAATCCGTCCAGACGAATATCCTTCTCTTCCTGACGGATAAGACCGCTGAGATTTTCCATTCTTACCTTATCATAGCGAACCGCGCGAAGGCGAAAGGCCTTGAGTCCCGTATGCGGATCGAGCGCCAATGATCCGTCTTCCAGAATTAATTTTCCAACGCGCAGAGAACGGAGCGCCAGATCAGCTGACCGAACATGCAGGCTCGCCAAGGTCATTTCCGCGGATCCCCGGCCTTCCAGTTCGATATCCTTGGACCTGATATCTATTTCCACCTCGGAAAGGGCAATGTTTTCGATTGACCATACGGAACCATCGGGGCCTAATCTCACATAGCGCCTGAATTCGGAAATATTCTTTCCCGCCAGATCGGCCTGAATTTTCGCGTTCTTCAAAAGGATTTTCAGGATCCGCTTGCGCCAAAGCGACGCGAGATCATAGTCCGCGCGGATCTCTCCGATGGAAAGATCGTAGATCCCCTCCCGCCGGATGCGCACGCCCAAAAGGCTGATCCCTCGCAAGGGGGAAAAACGGCTGTTCTCTATCGAAACTTTCCCCTCGATAAAGACCTCGCCGATCTGCTTTTTCGCTATTCGAATGATCGCCGGACGGACGGAAACCGACGCACCGGCTATCAGGAGAGCAAAAACAATGATAAAGAAAATAAAGCGTTTCATTGGGCGCCTTTGAGGAAACAGATCCCGGGGTCTTTCCCCCGCAGTGCTATATTTTTTTGGTTCTCCAAAGGATAACAAAAGGGATGATCAACGCCATCAGCCCGAATTTGTACCCGCAGGCCGCAAAAAGGATCGCCATAGCCAGGGAAAATGGCCAGGATGAAAAGCTTTGCTGGCAGACCCTATAGATGTAAATAGCGGACATAAGAAGAACAGCGCAAATGGCCACAAGGAACCCCTTCAGAAAAGGCTTTACCTCCGGAGGGATCGGCGACCGATAGATGGCCATCGAGAAAAAGACGGCCGTCAGAATAACAAAAACCGCAAGGATCCCTTTCAACATTTCGCGGTCTTTTTTCAATTGTTCGTGCATGGCCACCTCTTTTCTTCTGGAATTCTAACGCCGCCCCCGATACATCGATGTTTTGCGCTGCCCCGGCCCCCGATGAGCGCTGAAAATGGTTTTCGGCCTGTCGAATTTCTCCATCGTATCCTGAGAATGCGGCGAAATCGGAAGCGGCGCTTTGAGTAGCCGCTCGATCTCCTGAACATCCCGGCGCTGATCGGGCGTGGCGAACGAAATGGCATGGCCGCTCTTCCCGGCACGGCCCGTGCGGCCGATCCGGTGGATATAATTCTCCACATCGTCGGGCAAGTCGTAATTGATGACCAATTCAATGCCCACCACGTCGATCCCGCGCGCGGCAATGTCCGTTGCCGCCAAAATGCGGTACCGGCCGTTGCGGAACCCTTCCAGCGCTTCTTTCCTCTGGGATAACGACCGGTCCGAGTGGATCTCCGCGGCTTGGTGCCCCAAAGTCCGGATCGCGCGGGCGACCTTCTTGGTCCCCATCTTGGTGCGGCAAAAGATCAAGACCGATCCCCGGTAGCGGTTCAATATTTCTCCCAAAACGTCCCTCTTTTTTTCTTTGCGGACAATGAAGAGCTCATGCGAAACGTCCTCGGCCGAAGTCCCCGGAGGAGCAATCTCCACCTGAACGGGAAATTTCATGTAAGACGTGGCGATGTGGACGATCGTTGAGGGCATGGTCGCCGAAAACAGCATGGTCTGGCGCGCCGACGGCACGGCCTTCAATATTTTCTCGATCTGCGGGGCAAATCCCATGTCCAGCATACGATCAGCCTCATCGAGGACCAAAAGGCCAACCTTGCCCAGATGGACCCGGCGCTGTTGCAGCAGGTCGATCAACCGGCCCGGGGTCGCAATGAGGATCCTCGGATTTTGCTTCAAGACCCGGATCTGGTCGTGAATGGAAGCCCCGCCTATCAAAACCGCCGATTTCATGCTGAACGGGCGGGCGATCTTCGCGACGCTTTCGTCCACCTGCAAAGCTAATTCGCGGGTCGGGACCAGGATCAGCGCTAGGGAATTATTCTGCGCAAGACTTTGGACAATCGGAATGACAAACGCCATGGTCTTTCCCGTTCCCGTTTGCGCAATGCCGATAAAATCTTTATGCTCCAAAGCGATCGGGATCGCCTTGTGCTGGATCGGCGTCGCATTCTTAAATCCTAACCGGATAATCGTTTCCAGGATCTTGGGAACAATGCCCAGCCCGTAAAAACTCAACGGAGAAACGGCGGGATCCTGTGGAACATCATTTGTTTTTGTTTGTTTATGATTCATAAATACTCCTTTATTGTTGTGAAAGATAAATGGGATTCCTTGCGCGCCGCTTATTTCTTCAAGAGATAATGCGCAAGAATATCGTCGCTTTTGTGCAGGCGCCGGCTGGTTTCCCGCGCGATATTCAAAATCAGCATGCCGAACAGCTCCTTATCGCTCTCGAAAATCGACAATAGGCTGCTGCGCTCAAGAATAATGAGATCCGTATCAACCATCGCCAGGGCGCTGGCGCAATGCGGCTGGATGCCGATCACCGAAGTCTCGCCGAAACAATCCCCCTCGGAGAACGTCACCAGCTCGTAGGATTCGTTCTCATTCCCGACGATGATCTTGATCTCGCCCTTCTCGATGATGTAAATATGGCCCGCCGGCTCCCCTTGCTGATAAACAAATTCCTCGCATTTGTAGCTGGCCTTTTTCAGAAGCCGGAACACCTCGGCGAGCTGTTTTTCGCTGAGCCCGCCGAAAATAGAGATCTTATTGAGAATCGCGATCACGCGATTACTGTCGGTCAGGGGAGAATATTCTTTTTTCTCGCTCACGGGCGCCGTCCTCAGATCAGGGGTTATTTCTTGACAATGATTCCTGCTTTTTCTTCGACAGATGCGATTTTCTGGGCCATCGCGTGCGCGCGGCCTTTGCGGTCATCGATGCTGATGGTCGTATAAACCCGGTCCGTCTGCGCCAACACCGCCGTATGGCACTTCTTGATCAGCGCCAACACCTCGTCCAGATCGCCTTCGACCACCGTGCCCATCGGAGTCACCCGGTAATCCAGCCCGCTTTTGTCGACGATCTTAATGGCCTCGGCCACTTTGCCGCTGACGCTCGCTCCCGTCCCGAGCGGGATAATGCTGAATTGGGCGATCATAGCATTCTTCCTTTCGACCTTCAAAAATCGTTTTTGATCTTGATCATGCCCCGGTCAAAATAATCGCTTATACTTCCATTCTGTTTCTTGGGCGCCGGGCCGTTAAGATCAAGCAATTCATCCAGCCGGCTGGGAGGATCGGCCCATACCCCCCATTTGCGTTCTTTGGCATTTTCATGCGCTCTCCGGAACAAGTCCGCATGCTTGGCATTCGGTTGGACAATTATCGGCAAACCGTAGCCGGCGGCCAAGATCGTTTCATTCAAGAATAAATAAACCCCGTCGTCAAGCTCGGAAAAGGCATAACCCACATCCGCATCAACTTGGCAGCCGGGCTCGCACGCATATAAATACATATAGGCCAGCCATCGCCCGTCATCATCTTCCTTTTGAACATCAAATTCCAGACGGACGTTCGCCTGCGCCCGATCTCCCACGATCTTCCGCACAAAATCTGTCGCCCGAGGGTCTTTCCCGAAATAAGGATCGATCCCAATCAGCCGGACAACGCGCCCATCCGTGAGCTCAAGGGCCGCGGAGTCAATGACCCGGTCCACGGCATAAATCTCGGCGGAAGCAGAAATCGATAAAGACAAAACCAGAGCAAGGAAGAAATATTTTTTCATAAAACTTCGGGCCATCCGAGGGCGTTTCTTTCTGGCGTTTTACCCTGCCATCTTATCGAATTCATCGACGGTCATGGCCGGCAATGTCGCAAACCCGATCCCCGTCAGCTTCGTCAGCTCGATAGACGCTTTCATCGCGTCTTTTGTCTCCGGAAAATTCGCGTTGATCAGAAGATCATAGCGGCCCATGAGAACGTGCATGGAGTTAACTTTCCCTTTCAGTTTTTCAATGGCAGCAACGGCTTTTTTGGTGCGGTCGGGACTGATCCCTTTGATCGCGTCTTGGGTATACTTTCCCAGCATAATAAATGTCGCCATACTCCCCTCCTTTGATTAATGACCAGGTCCGAAATAAGAATTGAAGATATTATAGCAGAAATCACTTCTCATGGGGATACTTCCTGTCCTGCCTGTGTGCTATAATGATTTTTATCATGAGCGAACAATTCATCAGCGAAGAAATCCGGCCGGCCATGGAAACCATGGATACGGCGCGCATGGCCTCCGGCGAGCCTGGATTGCCCGGGGAATTCCTCTGGCGCGGCCAACCCGTGCGGGTTGAAAAAGTCCTGCGCCAATGGAAGGAAAACAGGTCCTGCCGCCACGGCAGCGGCGAAGAATACCGGCATAAATATTGGTATGAGATCTCGGCGGATAACGGGACCGTTATGAAGATTTACTTTTTGAGGCCCTCAAAGGGGAACGTCAGAGAATCGGGCTGGAGGTTGTTCAGCCTCGACAAAAAAGAGGGCTGACCCCGAAGGACCAGCCCCCTGATTCTTATCCCGCCCTTTTATTTTTTCCCCCTACCGCGATTGGGGCTTGCGCCCGGCCCGCCCTGCGGTCCCGGACGGTTTTCCCAATTCGTTCCCGGTCCGCCTGCAGCGCCGGGAGGATTGTTATCTCGGTCTCTTCGTTCGATCCGCTTTTCTTTCCGCTCCTGAACTCTCTCGCGAACAGCTTGCTTTTCCGCCTGATCGACCTGCCCGTCATCGTTAGTATCCGCTTTCTCCTTCCTGAACTCTTTCCTTTCTTGCCGCGAAACCTGCCCATTATCATCGTTATCCATAGAATCTTGCCGGGCTTGCTTGCGGTTCGACCGGAGCTCTTTGCGCGCCTCGTTCAACTCTTTCCGGTCCGTCTTTTTCTGTTGGATATTTTCCTGGCGCATAGCCTTAAGCTGCTCTCTCAGAGAGCCGGCTTTTTCCTTATCTCCGGATTGCTCGGCAGCACGGATCTGCTCCTGCAATTGTTTTTCTTCTTCCCGCGCCTCGGACGCATTCGCCTTGATCTGCGCTTTCTGGGCCTCGATCGCCGCCTTATCCTCTTCCAACTGCTGTTTGTAATCCGTTGTCGCCGTTGCTTCCGTGACTGTTTCCTGGGCGCAAAGCACGCCGCCGGAACAAACCAAGAAGCCGGTTATCAGTACTGCCGTTCTCCATTTCATGATCATCCTCCTTTTTAAACAGCCTCCATATTGTCGTATTCTAGCACCTAATTCGTTAAATGCATCTTTTTCCAAAAAGTTCTGCTCTATTCCTTAACCGCGCTTTCGTTCCGGCATCCTGAGACCACACC
>JAKQAH010000132.1 GCA_029568545.1 Candidatus Omnitrophota bacterium | reverse complement strand
GAGAATTAAACTAAAATGATTGAAAAAACCGGAAGCCGCGAGACGAAACAGATCAACGATTTCGGCAGCCTTGTTGAAATTCGTCAGGAGAACTCATTTTCTCCTTGACCCAATACTTATCATAGATGACCCTCAACGCCCACGTATTCAGACCCCGGATGCAAGACCTTTTTAAGCCTTCCGGGAAGAATAAGATTTCTCTCACTGAGAACACGGTGGTCACGGAGGGAAGAGGATGTAAGGGATCATGCAGTGTTCCAGTATACCGACAAACCCATATAAAATAAGACTCATAACCCGATTCAACAAACTTGCCATGGCGTCTAACTCCAAGCGCCATTGAAAGAAAATCAAGAGTATTAAGCTCCAAAAGCTGTAGATTGACCCTCAACGCCCCTTTGCGGTCTCCGCCCAAAAGATCCACGCCACGACCCAGGACATGCGCCAGCGCCGCCACTGCGTAAAACCCCGCGTTCCGCTCATATTCCTGGCATGGCGGATGATGTAATCCCAAATCCTCCAGCGGCTCCTTGTAATAGTCCTCCATGCCCATCTTGCGATTATATAAAGACCACAACGATGCGGCATAACTCATTTTCCGATTCATGATATGCTTTACATCCGCAGGCTCCAGATCGGTCAACACGCCCGCATAATGATAGAGAAACGTCCCCGTAAGCATCCATCGCTTTCCAATCAGTGTCCGCGCCTTCTTCCACCCCGCGCATTGTATCTGGCACACACAGATTCCACTTTTCTCGATCTGGCGCGAAGGATCGCTGCCCGTGTCCTCCCATACAAATTCCGGCTGATCCTGCAAAACCTTCTGTGTCAACACCAATTTGTTCGCCCCGATCAGATAATGCAGACCACAGGCCTCGACATCTTCAAGCGTCGGGCCGTCACCGTGAAGCGAGTCCAAAAACAATAATGCCTTCCGGTCCAGGCGCGTCGCTTTCAAAACATCTTTCACCACTTCGGGCAGAAGCGAACGCACCACCGTTTTCTCCCCCTCACTTTCGCGCGCCAGCCGCTGCGCCGCCAGAACCGATCCCACATAAATCGTTGACCACAACAAGCCCTTGCCCTTTTCAGGTATGTATTTCGTTCCTTCTCGATTTGGACTGCCCTCCAGAAGACTGCCATCGGCCCATACCGGCACAAATCCTTCCAGCGTTATTTGCCGCCGTGGCGAACGTGATAAAATACATCGTGCCACCCGCAGAAGCGCAGATTTCAAAGTCTTTTGTATCTCCTCACTACCCAACGCTTCAAGACATCTCCAGAATGTCGCCTCTTCCGGCGCCTTTGCAAGCCCGAGCAATGCCAGTGCTGAGTCGTCCTGACGAATATCCTCTGTGGCATAAGTCCCGCGAGAACCTGTCAGCAAACCCATGATGCCGGACTTGATGATCGTCAGCCAATCATAATACCCACGACGCTTCGGCATATTCTTCTCGAGATTCGACCATAGACCAAGACGCGTCGCCAAGCGTTCCGCCAGCACCAAACCCCCATATGCCGTGACCTTATCGTCCTGAAAATTTACCTTGATCGCCCGCCCCTGTTTTGTTTGATTCTTATTCACCATCGGAGACCCTTTCTATTAGTGTTTTGAACTAACACATCTTTAATAGAACTGGGGCTCCGGTGGCCTCTACTATATTCTGCATCTCTTTTCAAGCTTTTTGAAGGATCAAGGTTTTTCCCAGGAACGACCTGGAAGAGAATTAAACTAAAATGATTGAAAAAACCGGAAGCCGCGAGACGAAACAGATCAA